>NZ_JBVCWP010000159.1:0-9221 GCF_057460485.1 Boseongicola sp. | reverse complement strand
AACCAGATCCGAAAAGTCGGCAATTCATCTGTCATGACTCTGACATCTGAAGTGCTAACGATCCTGGATGCAAAGCCTGGGGGCAGAGTTTTCGTGGCGTGCGGCGACGATGGATGTCTCAAAATAATTGCGAACGATCCCAAAGTCGCGCAGGCTTTGAATGCCAGTTGAAGCACTTTTCGTCGCTCATGACAGACAGATTTCACGACATGGCGGGCGCCTGGAATTCGAGATGCAGATCTGCTTCACGGCGGTACGATCGCGGGAGAAATCTCGGAGTACATGGCACGCGCGATGCCTTTGATCTTACAGTGGCCTATGCTTTTGGTGTTGCCAAGGCGAATGGGTTTGTCGATGGGAACAAAAGAACCGCCTTCGTCGCGGCATTCACCTTCCTGCGCCTGAACGGATATGCGTTTCGCCCCGAGCCCTACACCGGCGTGCGGATGATAGAAGAGCTTGCCGCATCCACCGTCGCGGAATCAGATTTGGCCAAGTGGCTGCGCACCAACGCGTCTTCGCTGGGCTGATCCCTTCACATCTCTCGCTCAATCCGCCAGGCTGTGAGCCAACCAAACCAAAATCCGGAGCCAGCCTATGTCCCTCTTGAAAAAACTCTTCGGTGGCGGCACCCCGTCAAAATCCACCTACAAACCGGAAACCTACAAAGACTTCATAATCACACCCGATCCTTTGCCAGCAGACGGCCAGCACCGCATTTCGGCGCGCATCGAAAAAGAGATCAACGGCGAAATGAAATCCCACCACCTTATCCGCGCCGACACATTAATGAGCGCCGAAGCCGCCGCAGAAGCCTCGATCGACAAGGCGAAAACTGTGATCGACCAACAAGGCGACCGGCTTTTCACCTAAGCCTGAACCGGTGCAAACCTTTGATAGTATTCTTACCGATCGCGGATCGAAATACGCGGTCTCTGGCGCGCCTGCGTCATCGAAAGACGACATTCAAGCTGCTCTTAAGGTGCTATGCGGCAACAAGAAGTTCGCCAAGGCCACCCACAACACGTGGGCTGCTATTCTCGACGGCACGCCGATCAAAAACGATGACGGAGAAGCCGGGGCGGGGATGGTTATCTTGCGCATGCTTGAACGCGAAGACCTTCAAAATCACGTTATCGTCGTCACGCGATGGTACGGCGGCAAGCATCTTGGAGGCGACCGCTTTCGCCATGTGCAAGACTGTGTGCGCCATTATTTTGACAACCGCGACACCTGATTTTTTCAGGTTTGGGGCAATGCCAAAATCTGCTAGCTTGTGCGGACAGAACCGATATTGCTCACATTCTATGCTGCGGCATGCGGGATCCTTGGCGTCGTTGCCCCAAAGCTTGGCGACTTTCTTGCGCGCCTTTTGATCGGTGCGTTTGTCGGGATCATTGCGGGGATCCTTCTGCCGTCTGTACGGGGCATTCTCACTGGTTATTGACCCCAAATTGCCAATTTCCCGGCACAGTCCCGCCTCAACCGGGCATTAAACTGGAAAAATGATTAAGACGCTGCACATAGTAATGAACGCGCCGGACACGACACCTCCGGCAATTATTCATGCCGCTAACACGATCGCGCTTGAGGGTACTGGTGCCACGCCCGTTGCCATGATCACCCAAAGTCTCGCGGGAAGTTGGCCGAGTCTTTTGATCGGCGTCGGGCTTTTGTGTGCGGTTCTGCTGATTGTGAAGCGCATCACGCGAAACGCGCGCAATCGAAGAAATCTTAGAAACGAGGGCGGTGAAAGTTTTGCAGCGTCTGTCGAAATCCCCCCCTATGTCGACACGTCGCAACTTGCGGCCGTTGCGGCCGACATTGACCCGGAGGCGGCGGTTGAACGTTTATCGGACGCCTGGATGACGGCCCGACGAAAGATCGAAGCCAATCCGCTTTACAGCCCGAACAAGAATGAGTGCATGGCCCGCGACGCAGTTGAAATCGAGCGTATTTTTTGCGGCGGACAGCTTGCAAAAAGCCTCGCAAAACAATCACCTGAGGCGTTCGAGCGTTTTGCGTCTACAGCGCAAGCGCTAGGCTCTGCCACGCTCGCTGATCTGATCCGCGCGGCCAGAACCCTCGCTATCAAGGGCCACTCGCCGGATATGCAGGATCAACCCCGCACGGGCGAGGCGTGGACCGCATTTCGCAGGCAAATATCGGATCTAGAAGCGCGACTTCAGGCGGCCAATACGGCTCAAGGCAGTGGCGGCCGTGTGGTGACACTTGCTGATGCGTATATGGGCCAAGTCACGGCCTGAGCCGCCGATCATCGCTTTGAAATTCGAAGTACCGTCGATCTGAAAACCGCGATAGTTACGTCGGATGGATCGCCTGTCTGCCCACTTTACGCTTACCGTTGCGACGTCGTCCGATGCCCTGATCGCACGCGCTTTTGACGACGCGCCACAGACATGGGCAAGCGCGGAAGAACAGTCGCTTTTCTTCCGCGATGTCGAAGCTGCTGACTGGGCCATCATGGGCAAGAATACTCATTTGGCTGCTGACAAACCGCATCGCCGGCGCATAGTTTTCTCAACGAAGACAAGTGGATGGCAGCGTCCAGCACAGTTTTGGTGTGACCCTACGCATCTGACACCTTTCGATCTGATCGCCAAGGTCGCTCATATTCGTCCGCTGCAAAACGGTCTGATTCTGGGGGGTACGCGCGTTCATGACTGGTTTCTTGCGCACAACGCCATTCATAAGGTTAACCTGACGGTCGAGCCGGTAAGCTTTGTGAAAGGCCTGCCTGTCTTTTCTGGCCAAGAAGGGGTGGATCCGTTGAAGATATTCACGGATCGCGGCTTTAAAATTCAATCCGAAAAGGCCCTCAACTCGGCTGGCACGCTGTATTACGAGCTTGCGGCATGACCCATCTGCTGACGATTTCGACGAACGGGCCCGGATTGTATGAGTTCACGGATGACATCAAACCGCTCGCAAAAGGGGACGGAACGCTCACTATTTTCGTGCGTCACACCTCGTGCTCTTTGTTGATTCAGGAAAACGCCGACCCCGAAGTCCGTTCAGATCTTCAAGCCTTCTTCCACAATTTGGTGCCGCCCACCGACGATCCACGCATGTCCTATCTGACCCACACTTACGAAGGGCCAGACGATATGCCGGCGCACATCAAGGCCGCCATGCTTCCGGTTTCCTTGACCATTCCTGTCATATCAGGGCGATTAGCGCTGGGGACATGGCAGGGTATTTACCTTTTCGAACATCGTCACAAACCGCACGAAAGACAGGTTGCCGTCGCCATGTCACTTGGGTGACCGCTAGCCGTGTTCTCGGACGAAGGTCACCAGCATGTTGATCTGATAGTGGACGACTTTGCCGTCATTGATGGACACAGATTGTTTTTTATCCAAGCCGTTTTCAGATTGCGCAAAGTCTTGTGCCCGGGCGCGATGCTTTGAGCGACAGCGTCGTCAAAGCTATCCTGTGACATGGCTGATATTTTTGGTTACGCGGGCTAATGATATCCGATTTCCCTCTAATAATTCGCGGATTCAACTCGCCAGTGCAACATGCTGGTTATGGCCTAGGAATAGCTGGTTTGGCGTCTTGAAGCCAAGGCATTTTCTGGGGCGCTTATTAATTTTGCTGATGATCTTAGCCACGTCCTCATCGCTGAGATCATCAATGTCTTTTCCCTTTGGGATGTATTGCCGGATCAGACCATTTGTGTTTTCGTTGAGGCCCCGTTCCCAGGAGTGGTAGGGGTGCGCGAAGAAGCCCTCGGCAGCCAGCTCGCGGGCGATCTCTTCATGGTAAGCAAACTCTCTGCCATTGTCGTAGGTTAAGGTGAGAACCCTTTCCTGATAGGGTTTCAGGTATTCACAGATCGCATTCGTGACAGCCCGCGCTGTTTTGTTGACCGCCTTCATGGCAACGGTAAATCGGGTCTTGCGCTCAACCAACGTCACAAGGACCGAGTGTCCCTGCTTCCCGATCACGGTATCGGCTTCCCAATCCCCAACGCGGCTGCGCAGGTCAACGACTGCAGGACGTTTCTCAATGGATACTCTATTCTTAATCTGGCCGCGCCGCTCGATACTGCCATAGCGCTTGCGCCTTTGCTTTTGGCATCTCAGGCGGGTGTGAAGGTCGCCGCCGTTACCCTTGTCTGCATAGATATGCTGGTAGATCCATTCTGGGCTGACGCTTGGCTCACCAATATCTTTCAGATGACCTGTGATTTGCTCAGGGCTCCAGTCTTCGCGGGTCATCTCTTCAATCCTAGTCCACGTCGCATGCGAGATACGGCTCCGCTGAATTTGTGACTGGCGTGCGCAAGCCAGGCGATGCGCCTGCTTTGGTCGATATCCGCGCAGACCTGTGTTGCGCTTAAATTCCCGAGAAATCGTCGATTTGTTGACCCCGATCTGATCCGCAATCGCCCATTGCGTCAAACCCGCTTTCTTCAATGCATAAACTTGGTTACGCTGCCCCTCAGTGAGGCGGTGATAGGCTCGCATTCGTGTTCCTTTACTTTCGACGGTGAGAAGCACTTGGGCATCGCTGCCTCACGCATCATACCGTGGGTAAAGTTGCACTGGCGAGTTGAATCCGCGATTTGTAAGAACACGGCCACAATGAAAGCTATCAATGTAGGCCTCAAACCGTCGATATAGCCACCGGCGCGCCTTCGCTTGGGATGTGTGAAAGAGCTTGGCGGTGCAATCGCGCAACGCATCGGGTGTCGCCTATCTGGTGGGTGAATTTCGACACTACCCAAAATCAGGGCGGTCGCCTATAGTCCCTGTGGATAAAGGGGGGCCTACCCCCAATGATGGCAGGGAGAAGTGGTGGATGCGCTGCCCGTTTTGCGGAAATATAGATACTCAGGTGAAAGACTCGCGTCCTGCGGAAGATCATGTTGCCATTCGGCGGCGTCGGTTCTGCCCCGCTTGCGCCGGTCGCTTTACGACTTACGAGCGGGTGCAACTGCGTGATCTTGTGGTCATCAAATCCAACGGCAAGCGCGAAGATTTTGATCGCGACAAACTTGAGCGTTCAATCCGCATCGCCTTGCAAAAGCGCCCTGTAGAACTGGAGCGCATGGATCAGATGATTTCTGGTATCGTGCGGCGGCTTGAAAGCATGGGCGAGACAGACATCCCGTCGACTACAATCGGCGAGATAGTGATGGAATCACTCGCGCGGATCGATACGGTTGCCTATGTGCGTTTTGCCAGTGTTTACAAGAACTTCCAGGCCGCGGACGACTTCGATAAATTCGTGAGCGAATTGCGCCCTCCCGCAAAAGACGAGTGAGCGACGACGACACAGCTCACATGCGCCATGCGCTGAGCCTTGCCGCGCGCGGCTTGGGTCGTGTGTGGCCCAACCCTGCCGTCGGTTGTGTCATCGTTAACCAGGGTCGTGTTGTGGGCCGTGGTCGGACGGCTGATGGCGGTCGCCCTCATGCAGAAACAGTGGCCCTGAAACAAGCAGGAGACCATGCCAAGGGCGCAACTGCCTTTGTCACGCTTGAACCCTGCGCACATCAAGGCGAGACGCCGGCTTGCGCTAAATCTTTGATTGAAAGCGAAATTGCGCGCGTTGTCGTCGCTTGTGAAGATCCCGATCCCCGCGTTTCAGGCCGCGGCATTGCGATGCTGTCGAAGGCTGGGCTTCGGGTTGAAACGGGATGTCTTGGTAAGGACGCCAAAGAGCTGCAGCGCGGTTTCCTGACACGCGTTAACCATGGGCGACCGACATTAACCCTAAAACTCGCCATGACTTTGGATGGCCGCATTGCGACAGCTTCGGGCGAGAGCAAATGGATCACCGGGGCCCACGCGCGTCGTGCGGTCCATGCGTTGCGCGCATCCCACGACGCAGTCATGGTCGGGGCGGGGACGGTGCGCGCTGACAACCCCGACTTGACGGTGCGCGATCTTGGCGAGACGCGCCAGCCCGTCCGTATCGTCACCTCGCGGCATCTTCGCCTGTCGCAAGACAGCCGGCTTTTCGAAAGCGCCGAAGATGTGCCGGTTTGGATCGTCTGCGATGCGTCGATGCGTTCATCCGCCGAGGCCAAAGTCTGGGAAGCTGCGGGTGCGCGGTTAATCTTAGTTGGCTCGAATGGGGCGCATCTTTCGCCGGATGAAATGCTTCAGGCGCTTGGTCAGGCTGGATTGACCCGTGTTTTTTGCGAAGGAGGGGGGATGCTTGCGGCATCTCTTTTGTCTGCTGACCTTGTGGATGAACTTATTGTTTTCGTTGCAGGAAAGTTGATTGGCGCAGAAGGCCAACCTGGCGTCGGACCCCTTGGACTATCGGCTTTGGCGGAAGCGCCAGCCTTCGATCTGGTGGAGGTCGCGCCCGTTGGCGCTGACGTGATGCAACGCTGGCGGCGGTCTTAGGGGCGCAAGCCGACGGTGCGTTTCATCAATTGTTGCAATAGAGAAAGCCGCGAAGTTTTCGCGGGCGCGTCCTTCATTCGTACAAGGTAGTCGACCGCTTGCTCGGGCGAAAATGGATCGCCTCTTTCAGGGTCGAAGTAGCGCGGATAACCGATCAAAGCGGCATGGGCCAAGCCGATCACTTCTGGTCCGGAACCACGATGTGCGGGCTGTGCAACATGGTCATTCGTCAGCCCCCAACCGGCATAAAAAGGCATTCCCGTGCAGGTGACCGATTTGCCGCGGATCAACGCCTCGAACCCCATTGTGGATGTGATGGTCCAAAGCTCGTTCGCCAGATCAATCGCGGCGCGCGGGCTGATGTTGACAAGTTCGACATCGGCCAAACCTTCCAGATCAGCCGTCGAAATCGCGCCTTCTCGCAGCCCCGCTTCGACATCGGGGTGGGGTTTCCAAAGGATGCGTGCATTCGGTCGCGCGGCCCGCGCGGCGCGCAATAAGTCAAGGTTTGTGCGTACCTTTCCGGCGCCCAGAAGCACGGACGCATCGTCTTCGACCTGTCCGACGACCAGCACATTCACAGGCCCGTCGGCCAAAGGCGCCGGTTCGTCGTTCATGTTGTATTTGGTCAAGCCAACGGCAAGCATACGGTCCAAAAGGCGGCGCGCGCGTTCGATTTCTGCTTCGGGCAAGCTCACAGAACTCGTGATAAGGCTGTCCAGATCGGTCGGTTTCGACGGATCGAAGTAGTTGCCGTTCCGGTCAATCGATAAAGACACGGGAGCGACCAGCGCCGCCCCCAATCCCCGTGATCTGAGAAACCCGTCCTCAACCCGAAGCGCGCCATCCGGAGCATCGGACGTCCCCCAGGCGATAATCTTGCGCCCGGATTTTGAAGCCTTGCGGCTCGCGGCTCGCGGCGAGTTTGCAAAGATCATTGGCGTCACGGACCCAAAGGCGCGTTTGAAAAGCGGACGCTTCCATCGCTGTATTCCGGTCCCGACATAACCCGCGCGATCCTCGCGCCAAGCACGCGCCCGCGCGGCCAAAGCGGCAATCACGTCTTCCACTTCGCACAACCGATCAGACGCGGGATCATACCAAGTAGGATACAGGATCATCGCACCTGCAAACAACTGCGCGCGCGTCAACTCGCGGCCTCTTCGCGCCGCGGGCACCGCGTCCAAGGTGCGCCCCCAACCGGCATAAAACGGCAAGCCGAAAACGCGGGGTTTGTGACCCGCGAAGATCGCTTCAAAGCCAAGGGTCGACGAATGGGTATAGACTGCAACCGCGCCCTCAAAAAGCGTCCATGGGCTGACGGGTTCGGTCAATAAACGCGCGCGATCAATGCCAAGGTTGCCGTCATAGTGACCGGGTCGCGCGCCCGCAACGCTTTCGGGATGGGCTTTGATCAGAATGTCCGAGGCGGGGTTCTCGTCCGCCGCCACCATAAGCATTTCTGCAAATTCATTGCGCCCTGCGCCCTGAAGGGCCGTGTCATCACGCGTTTGATCAATTACCACGACATAGCCCGGATCCGGAACGTCCAAAGACGGATCGTATCCAGAGTATTTCCCAAGGTGCCAATACTTTAGCTGTTCGATTGACGCGCGCGCGCGGTTCAAAAGCGGGGTGTCGTCCAAGGGCGATGTTCTTAAAAGTGTTTCAAGATCAGATGCAGCAGAGCCGTCGAAATGGACCCCCGTCGTATCGATCGAAAGGCCGACTGGGGTCTCGTCGCGGATGCGTCCGGGCAGAACCGAGCGCAAAAATGCGTCCTCGACAGTCACCACCGGAGCATCGCTCCATCCGGCTACCGCTTCACCGCGCCATGCCGTTGGGGATTGTCCCCAAACGCCGACATGATCGCCGTCTTCGGGCACACCCGTGCCGACATTCCACCCGGCCAACTCAAGAATGCGGCGCGCAGGGCGCTGCATTAAAATCCCACCGTTGTAGACGCAAAGGCGCCCTTTGGCGTTGGTCACTCGATTAGTTGGTCGACGGACGAGGCCGTTTGCAACGGACCCAATACCGCCGACAGAACCTTGCTGAATTGGGTGTACGGCGCTTCGGTGACATAGACCGTGTCAGCGTCACGGATCGCGAAATCGCGGGCGATAAAGACGCCATTCGGGCTAGTCATATCAAGCACATAGATCATCCGCTGCGGTCCGATCAGGTCGCCGCGGCCCAAAACGATGTTCGCAATTTCCGCAGGTTCGTTGCGGAAAACAAAGACACCTGTCGGATCGGCGATCCCAGTCGATAGACCGCCAACGCGGGCCAAAGCTTCGATCGCAGAAATGCTCTGGGTCTCAAACGGCACCTTCTGTTGTGCGCCTGTTGCGCCCAAAGCAGTGAAGAACCGCGTGTCCTCTTCGACCAAAATCCGGTCGCCGCCCCTTAGAGCGACATCAAGTTTTGGGTCGGTATAGAGGTCCTGCAACCAGATCGTGCCTTTGTGCGCGCCGCGCATCAGGGTGATCTGTGTAATTTCTGGTGGCAAAGTAATACCGCCTGCGGTGGCGAGCATCGCGGTTAGAGTGCGGTTCGGTCGTTCAATTGCATAAACGCCTTGCGCGCCGACGCCGCCGATCAAAGATACGGTCGCCCCGTCACCCGCCATGCGACGGATTACAACTTGTGGATCCGGGGTCTGGGCTTCGAGTTTTTCAGTGATAATGCGGCGCACGGCCTCGGTTGTGTTGCCGGATGCACGGATACGGCCCGCGTAGGGCACAAAGATAAACCCGGCACTGTCGACCTGAATTTCTTCAAGCGCCGAACCACCCGCAGACGCGCTGGCCAACAGGCCGTCCTCCACGTTTT
>NZ_JBVCWP010000158.1:0-9364 GCF_057460485.1 Boseongicola sp. | reverse complement strand
CATAGGGTCCACCGACCTGTGTCGCGACCTCAAACCCCTGATCTATAAAATAAGCGTGGTCCGGGAAATGCCGCTGCACGACCTCAATGCGATCCTTTGGCAAATCAGAAAGGTCATCGCCCCGCAAAGCGCCAATCACAGCGATCCGCCCTTCGGCTGCCCAGTTCAGAGCACCGCTTTCAAGCGCAAGGCGAAGTCGGGATGCATTCATGACCAAACCAAGCGCAAACCGCGCTCTATTCCTTTTCCATAGTACATTGAAGCGGATGCTCATGGCGGTGCGCAAAGTCCATCACTTGCGTAACTTTGGTTTCGGCCACCTCGGCGGAAAACACGCCAACAACAGCGAGCCCCTTTTTGTGGACAGTCAGCATGATTTCAAACGCCTGCGCATGGCTCAAACCGAAAAAGCGCTCAAGCACGTGTACGACAAATTCCATTGGCGTATAGTCGTCATTCAACAGCATCACCTTATAAAGAGGCGGCTTTTCAGTCTTTGGCTTTGTCTCGGTCAGAACCCCGGTGTCGTTGTCACCCGGCTTGTCCGTATCAGCCATCATATGCAATGTGCGAAGAATCACGCAGCCCCATGTTGGTCGTGTCACTAGGCAGTACAATATATGCGAAAGCGACGCGGTGAAAAGGGCATGTCTAAGGGAAAACGGTTAACATGCTGACGACGCTGTGTTTCGATGCCGATGATACGCTCTGGCACAACGAACGTTTCTTCCAGATGACACAGGCCCATTTCGCAACGCTGCTTGCCGACTACATGGAAAGTGACGATCTGGCCGACCGCCTTCTTGCCGCGGAAAAGCGTAATCTGGGCCGCTACGGCTTTGGTATCAAAGGCTTTGTACTGTCGATGATCGAGACTGCGCTTGATGTGACAGACCGCCAGGTGCCCGGCCATGTCATCGCCAAAATTATCGCGGCTGGACACGATATGCTCGCGCACCCAATCGACCTTCTCCCCGGCGTTGCAGACACCCTCGCCAAGCTCGCGCCAAAATACAGGCTGATCGTGATCACCAAGGGCGACCTTCTCGATCAGGAGCGCAAAATCGCCCAGTCCGGGCTCGGTGAGGCGTTCGACGGTGTAGAGATCGTTTCCGACAAGACACGCGACGCCTATATCGACATCTTTGCGCGGCACGAAACCTCGCCAGAGACGACTCTCATGGCCGGTAACTCAATGAAATCGGACGTCTTACCCGCAATCGAGGCGGGGGCTTGGGGCGTCTACATTCCTCACGGGGTAAATTGGAAAATCGAGGCGGCAGATCCCCCCGATGACCAAGAAAAGTACCGCGAAGCGCGTGAATTCACAGAACTGCCCAAAATCATCGCTGCAATTGAACACAGCATGTAGCCGTTCACTCACCGCAATCTACTGCATCTAGTAAAACTGATCTTTCTATAAAAAGACATCGAAAATTCATTATTTTCGGATTGGTTTGAGCGTGCTAGTGTCCTGAAATATCAGGGATCTGGCGAATAAAGATCGGACCCAGAGGCAGTAAAAGGGCAGTATCGTGGCGTATCCGCTTTTCGTCGGAGCCGTATTTCGTGCATTAGTATGCGCATGTCTGATTGCAGTCATGCCATCGACCGTCGTTTCCGCACCCTATGCGGCGATGGTCATTGACGCGCGGTCCGGCAAAGTTCTTCATTCCCGCAACGCGGACACGCGTTTGCATCCGGCATCGCTCACCAAGATGATGACGCTTTACGTGGTGTTTGACGCTATCGAAAAGGGCGAGATCAGCCTTGATAGTCAAATTCTCATTTCGCGAAATGCCGCTGCAGAGCAACCCTCAAAGCTTGGTCTGAAGGCAGGCTCTCGCATCCAGCTGCGCTATTTGATTCGCGCCGCAGCGGTGAAATCAGCCAACGACGCCGCCACCGCCCTTGGCGAAGCAATTTCCGGAAGCGAGGCGGCATTCGCGCGCCGCATGACCCGCATGGCCAAAGCCATGGGGATGAGCAAAACCACTTTTAAGAACGCCCATGGTTTGACCGAATCTGGTCACCTGTCCACGGCCCGCGACATGACATCGCTGGGCCGCCATTTGTTTTACGACTTTCCTGAGTACTACAATCTGTTCTCTCGCAGATCGACCAATGCAGGGATCAAGACCGTCAATAATACCAACCGCCGGCTGCTTGGCGCCTATCGCGGCGCCGATGGGATTAAGACGGGCTACACGCGTGCCGCAGGCTTTAACCTTGTGGCCTCTGCAGAACGCGGCAACGAACGCATTATCGCAACTGTCTTCGGAGGTCGCTCGACCGCATGGCGCAACGCCCGCGTGGCCGAACTTCTTGATATGGGCTTCGACCGTGCGCCCAACAGCGTCGCGGTGCGCAAACCGTCTCGTCCCGTCCTGACCCCCGAGGGTGCATCAGACACGCCGGGACGCGTTATTCGCACATCTGGACTTGTCACGCGAACGCCGCGACCCCGCTTGCGCCCCTTGGAAGCCCCGCCAGAAGAGATGCTCATAGCCTTACAAGACGGCATCACGGACGCCTTGGCAGAAATCGTCCGTGGCGATGCCTCCACGGCAAACCCGACACCGGACATCGCTCCTGCGGCCGCGGCCGAACCGGTGCTGACTGCCAGCCTCGCTGGGTCTCTTGTGGCGGCACCGCGTCCTCGGGCGCGAACCCTCAATGCATTCGCCTCAACCGCCGCGGCACCCACTGACCAGGTCGACGACCAAATCGTCGTCACCCGAATGTCTACCTCGGGCGGGCGCCAATGGGCGATCAACGTCGGACGCTTCACCACTCGACACGAAGCCGAGAAGATGTTGTTACAAACCGCTTTGGTCGAACTGGGAACTCTGGACGAAGCCCTGCGAAAAGTCGTGCGAAGCCAGCAAGGCTTTGAAGCAAACTTCGTGGGTCTGACGGCCCAGACGGCAGAACTTGCTTGCCGTCGATTACTGGCCCAAAACGTAAATTGCCACCCGATGGGCCCCAGTTAAAGCCTAAGCACGCCCCGCATCTGCCGACAGCATCAGAGCATCGACGCCAAGCGTCGCCAAAGCTGCCGTCCACTTCGTATCCTCGTCGTTATTAAAAACGAGCTGAAGCGACGCGTCGCACGTCAGCCAACCGTTTTGCAAAATCTCGTCCTCAACCTGCCCCGGACCCCATCCAGCATAGCCCAGTGCCAAAAGCGCATTCGCCGGACCGGTATCACGCGCCAGATCTTCCAGCACATCCAATGTCGACGTCATCCCAAACTGTTCGGACACCTGAAGCGTCGAAGCTTCGGACGCATAGTCCCCTGAATGCAGCACAAATCCACGGCCGCTTTCCACTGGACCCCCAAAATACACAGGGACATCGCGCAACAACGCAGGCACCTCAATTTCTAACTGTTTGAGTAAATTCGCAAACGAAAGATCTGGCGCCGGCTTATTCACGATCAACCCAAGCGCCCCATCCGCCGAATGTGCGCACAGGAAGATCACACTCTTTTCAAAGCGCGGATCTCCCATTCCCGGCATGGCAATCAGAAGCTTACCTTCAAGTTGGGATGGAATGCTGGCGTCAGTCTGAGACATCCCAAAAGGATGCGGTATCCGGAGAGACGCTTCAAGGGCAGGCATGACACAATCACAAACGATTACCGGAATGTGATTTCCAAAACTGCCTAAAGCCACTTAACCAATGAACTCATGAAAGCTCTTGTCCTGACTTTGGCCGTTTTGGGCCTTTCCATCCCGGCCCCGGCTGTCGCGGCAGATATTCCCGACGCCCTTGCCCACATTGAGGTCCTGCCCGGTTGGCGTGGCGATGACGGAATACACCGCGCAGCCTTCGCGATCAGCCTGGCGCCCGGCTGGAAGACCTACTGGCGCACACCTGGCGACGCAGGCATTCCTCCTATTTTTGACTGGTCTTCGTCCAAAAACCTCTCTGGGGCGGGCGTATCTTTCCCGGTGCCCGATGTGTTTTATTCGAACGGCATGCGCTCGATCGGCTATGATGGCGGCATGGTTTTGCCCATCGCACTGCGGGCCAGCGACACGACCGCCGATATTCAGCTTTCCGGCCGCATGACCATTGGCGTCTGCCTCGATATTTGCGTGCCAGTAGAACTGACCTTCACAGCACTTCTCGCGGGCACCAATTCCGCGCCGACGCCCCAAGTAGCGCGCGCGATGGCCGACCGTCCGATGACAGCGTCAGAGGCAGGCGTCGGATCAGTTAGTTGCGAAATCGAGCCCATCCGCGACGGCATGCGCATTACCGCGATGATGGCTGTTCCTGCGATGGGGGAAAAAGACGTCGCGGTCATTGAATTGCCCGACCAGACTATCTGGGTGTCTGAAGCCACAATGACCCGCAGCGGCAACACTCTTGTCGCCAGCGCTGAAATGGTCCCGCCCAATGCACAGCCGTTCATCTTGTCGCGCAACGACGTACGCATCACCGTGTTCGGCGGCGGTCAGGCGATTGATATTCGCGGCTGCGACTAAGCGCGCACCCGACGGCTAAATCGCAAGGCGGCCAACGCCCAGGCCAGAAATACAATTCCCGCGACGCCCGCCACAAACATCAAGAACGCCAGCGGCAGGGATCGCGCGCCACCAAGAACAGCAGGCATCGCGCCAGTGACAATAACTGCGCCCATGGTCGTGGCGAACCACGCAGAAATACCGGCGCCTACGGCTCCCAAAACTCCCTGCATGCCCGGAGCCCGCCCTGACGCCGCACGCCGCGCTGCGCGGAAAGTTCGCGCGAAATCATGCCCGATCGCCAAGAGCGCAGGCACCACGAGCAAAACCAACACCAGCCCAAATCCCAGACCATAAACAAGCGTTATCACCGTCGGCTTCAAGAATTGTGCTTGGTTTGACGTCTCGTACAGCAACGGCGCAAGACCAAGCACGGTTGTCAGCGTCGTCAGAATAACCGGCCTCAACCGATCCGCCGTGCCGTCAATAATCGCCGGGAACAGCCCGCGCTCTTCGGCGTATTCATCGATCGTTGTGACCAATACGATTGAATCGTTGATCACGATCCCCACCATGCCAATGAGGCCAACCACAGAGAACATCGACAAAGGCACATCCCAGACATAGTGCCCCCATATCGTGCCAACGAGACCGAAGGGAATGATCGCCATGACCACGCCTGGTCGCGACCAGCTGCTGAAGACCCATGCCAGGGTCAGATAGATACCCGCCAGACACAAGATTAGTCCCGTCAAAGCATCGGACAGAAAATTGCTCTCGTCTTCGGCCAACCCGGCCGAGCGTGTCGAGATACCAAAGTCTTCCTGCAACTTCGGCAGCATAACTTCGCGCACTTGCGTCGAAATCTCTTCTGCCCGCGCCGGATCATCCTCGGACAAATCGCCTGTCACAGACACAACGCGAATACCGTTCTCCCGGCGGATCGTCGAAAACCCGGTGCGGCTGTCGACCGTCACAATATCGGCAAGCGGCACGTACACGCCCTCACCGGGTGCGGCACTGCCTGTGCGCACCAAAAGCCGGTCCAGAAAATCGGCCGTCAATTCTCCCGATGGCAGCTCAACCCGGATCGTCGCAGACCTTGGCCCATCCGGGAAACTCGCAGCCTCAACCCCATTCAGTCGGGCCCGCAATATCTGACCCAGATCATCAATTGTCAGTCCCAAAGCCTGCCCTTGCGGCGTCAACTCAAGAACAATCTCTTCTTTGTCGTAAGTGAGGTTGTCCTCCAAAGCCGAGACCTCACCGAATTGCGCCAATTGCGCCTTCAACTCTTCCGCCGCCTCTTTCAGTTCCTCCGACGAGGCCCCGGACAATTCGATATCGATCGCGTCGCCACCGGGTCCGCCACGCCAACCTCGGAAACTGATCGTCTCAAGCATCGGGTGCTGCGGCATTGCCTCCTGTAACTCGGATACGAATGCAAAGCTTGAATACGGCCGCGAATCCGCATCGATCAATTCGATCGCAATCGACCCCAATTGAAAGGACTCCTTGGTCTCCTGTCCTGCAAGGCCGCGACCAGACGTACCCCCTATTTCGGCCAATGCGTATTCGATCGGGTTCGCGCCATGCTTGGTTTCAAACTGCGCGCCGACCTCGTCCACAGTGGCCTGTAGCCGCCGCATCACCTCGAAGGTGTCTTCGCGTGTTGCCCCCGGCAACATCGCGAAATTAGCGGTGACTGATCCCTGTTCAGGCGCATTGAAGAACCGCCACTGTACATCGCCCCGGATGAACAAAACTGCCTGGCTCGCCAGCACCAAAATCGCACCGGCAATCACCGGGTACCGCGCCCAGATCACACCGGCCATCAAGGGGCGAAACAGCTGATCTCGGAAGACACGAAAGCCCTTGTTCACCTGACGTGACGGCCAGTCATACCAATGCTCTTTGGAGGCATGCGCAATAGCGTGCCGCATATGGTTCGGTAAGATCAGGAAACACTCGATCAGCGATGCGATCAGAACAACGATCACAGTAAACGGAATATCCGAGATCAGATCCCCAAACCGCCCACCAATCGCCACCAGACCGAAAAATGCGATGATGGTCGTGACCGTCGCCGAAAACACTGGCGTAAACATCCGGTTAGCCGCCCGTTCGGCGGCAGTCGTCGGATCCTCGCCCAGTCGCCGCGCGCGATAGTCGGCATGCTCGCCCACCACAATCGCGTCATCAACCACGATGCCAAGCGTAATGATCAGCGCAAACAGCGAGATCATATTCAGCGTCAACCCTGCCATATACATCATCGAGATTGCGGTGATCATTGCGACCGGGATGCCCGCCGCAACCCAAAATGCGGTGCGCGCATTCAAAAACAGGTACAAAAGCAAAACAACAAGCCCAAGCCCCATCAATCCGTTTTCAAGCAGGATGTTAAGACGCGCCGAAATCGTCTCGGACAGTGTGCGGATCAAATCAATCCGCACACCCTCTGGCAGGGACAACGTCATATCTTCTGCAACGCCTTCGACCTGTCGCTGCATCCGGATCGCATCGCCCTGGCTGGAGCGATCCACGCGGATCGAAATCGCCGGATTTTCACCAACGAAGTACGCGCGATCGCGGTCAACACCCTCCACCCGAACCCGCGCAACATCTCCGACGGTCACCTGCGTGCCATCATTGCCCGAGCGAATAACAATCCCTGAAATCTGATCCGCCGAGCGCTTTGCGACACCCGTGCGCACCCGTGCCGCACCACTGACGTCACCGGCCGGATCAGTTTCGACCTCGCCCGCAATGGCGCTCGCTATATCGCGCATCGAAACATCAAACCGGATCAGATCAAGCGACGTGACCTCGATAATCGTCTCCGGAGCCGCCAACCCCCGGATCGTCGTGCGCGTGACCCCCTCTGCGAAAAGACGGGTCACAAATTCGTCCGCAAAGTTCGCCAGTTGATCGACGCCGACAGGTCCGGTGATAATCACATCCGTCACCCGGTCTGACCACCGGCTGCGCCTGATCTCGGGGTCCTCGGCATCGTCCGGAAGGTTCGAGACCCCGTCCAACGCCGTATTCACATCATCTTCCGCCCGGTCCATATCCCAGTTCGGCTCGAACTCCATCGTGATCCGGGCCGATCCTTCGGACGACCGGGACGATGTTTCGATCACACCCTCTACGGCCTGAAACGTCGGCTCAAGTATCTGCACAATGCCCGCGTCGACATCCTCGGCACCGGCCCCGTCCCAGGCCACCTGAATGGTGATGTCGTCGGTGATGATGTCTGGGAAAAACTGCGCGCGCATCTTCGGAATTGAGTAAAGACCGGCCATCAGCAGCAACACCAAAAGCAGGTTGGCAGCCGTCTTGTGGCGCGTGAAATACGATAAAACGCCGCTTGTCGCTTTGCTCAGGTCTCTTGTCATTTCGACCGTTCTCTCTGCTACGCCAAACCGGCCACTAGCCGCCCATCCGAGATTCTATGCGCTCAACAACACGCAGCGGAACCGCGTCTTGCCGAAGCTGCGCGAGAACCCGTGCCTTCGCCTCATCCGGCATGAACGTGTTGCCTTCGACATAGGCGACCAAGCGCGCGCGGCGATCAGGATCAAGCATAAGCATCTCGGGTCCTTCGGGGGCCTCGGCACCATCGGGACGGATCGGACGAATACGAATACCCGCACCCAGCAATGGGGTCCGCTCCGAAACAATCTCGCGACCCGCCAACCCGGGGGCTCGCACGATCACATCGTCTCGCTCACGGCGCAAAACATCGACGGAGGCCGTCTCAAGACGATCTTCATCGCCCAAAACCAGAACGAAACCACTCGCATCAACGGCTGTCGCCGGAAGCCGCACGACGCGTTCAAGGGGCGGCTCGTCAATACGCACGGACACGAAATCGCCGGGCCAGAAACCGGGCGCGGCTTCAAGCCGCGCGAACAGCAGGCGTCCGGTCTGGCCAGCTCCCACTGCACCACTTTCACGACTGATCACCCCTTTTGCCTCAAGATCGACCCCAAGAATATCAATCGCTGCGGTCATATCGGCACCGACAAGTCGTCCATTTTCCGTCAAAAGACGCGCGTACTGTGGCGTCGAAACACGAAACGAGACCTCAAGCGCTGCCGGGTCAATCAACTCGCCAATCCGCTCATTCGTCGAAACCAACCCGCCAACAACGGCCGTTACATCGTTCATCACGCCCGAAAACTCGGCATAAATCTCGGTATCGGCCAAGGCGCGTTCAGCGCGTGCCAAAGAAATCCGGCGCCGCTCCAGGCCGGTCACCGCCTGATCAAACCGGCTCTCGGCGCTCGCCTTGGCCTGCCGGCGTGACAAGACGGCCTGATCTGCCGTTGAGACGGCCAATTCAGCCGTCTCAACGGCCGCAACCGATCCCACGCCGCGATCCAAAAGGTCGCGCTGCCGGTCCAAAGACTGTGACCGCAGCCGTGCCTGCACTTCTGCCGCAGCAATATCTTCTCCGGCCAAAGCAACAGCGCGCTCCGCATCCCGCAAATCGGCCTCTGCTTCAGAGAGATCAGCTTGGGCCGTTTCCAAAGCAGATTGCGCCTCGGCGGGGTCGACACGCGCCAGCAAATCGCCCTTTTGCACCTGCCCGCCGTTTTCAAACGTCTCGGACAACCAAATGACCGCACCGCTTGTTGCGGCACGCAGTTCAAGCGTGCGCCGTGCCCGCACTTCGCCAAACGTCGACAAAACCGGACGGAGGGTCTCGGGCGCAATTATCATTACCCTGGCCGCGAAGATGCGTTCGCGCGCAGGTCTCTGACCCGGCTCTTCCGCCCATCGTGTCTGCAACGCACCATAAACCGAGCTACCCGCCCAAGCGATAAGCCCGGCAGTGACGGCCATAAGAAAAACACCCACCAACGATCGGCGTAGAAACT
>NZ_JBVCWP010000157.1:0-9378 GCF_057460485.1 Boseongicola sp. | reverse complement strand
TTCCGCAACGCGCGCACCGAAGCGGGCTTTTAAGACGATGGGTACAATCGCAATTTTTATGCTTGTCACGAAGTCCAACTCATCGATGCAGGCCGCATCCGGACAACACCGAGAAGATCGTGTTCAATTTGAGCAGCGCTCGCAGCGCTTGCGCTCATCTTGGGTCTTTGGTGCGCAAGCGAAGCATGAGCGGGCCGCCTTTTAGATGGGCGCGTTTTCAAGGGGATGATCGGACCGCTCGAGACCCCGGATCTTGCCGATAGTTTGCATTTCGAAGATGGCTATTTCTGGTCAGACATCTGCACGCGATGTGGGTTCCTTCCCGGAGCGTACCGCTCAGAGACGACGGACGAAGACATCATCATTCTTGGTGTGCTTGAAAGCTACAGCCGAGGTCTCTTTGAATTTGAGGGGTTCGTTCGCGAAGGCGGCCTGATCGAAGGATTGATCCGCTTGGAGCGAAAGCAATGGGACTGGACATCTAGTCGCGAGATTGCGTTTCAGAGCGCGGCGATGGAAGAATTTGACCCTCAGCGCTCCACCAAGTCCGCCAGAAATCGGACGGCATGAACCCCACCGAAAATCCGCTATGCGATCGATTCTAAGTCGCATTTGAGCGCTTAGGCGGGTCATTGGAGTTTATGTCATCCTCCTTGCCGTCGGGTGGATGGCTGGCGACCTTCTGCGTGACCTCGCCATCCCTGCCAATGAACAAGCCATTGATCCATCGCATCGTCATGGGAGCGCTTCTTATATTTGTTTAGCTGCAGAAATCCCGCTCGTGCCCGGTGTCGAGATCGGGTTCGCGCTGCTGCTCTCATTTGGCGGGAAGGCAGCCCCAATCCTATCCGCTGGCATGGTTGGGGCGTTAATTCTCTCGTTTCGCATCGGTCGCTTTGGTCCCCTTCGCTACATTTCACAGATTGCGTCATGCTTGAGATTGAAGAGCGGGACGGACTGGGTCGCTGACATCGCATCCACTCCCGCTCAAGACCGCCCCGAACTGATGGCAACCAGGCTAAAAAGTCGGTTTGCCCAAAGGCTACTCGAAGCCGGTATGCCCGTCTCGCAGTGTTGTTGAATTTGCCAGAAAATTCGATTCTGGGCGGTGGCTGAGGCCTTGCATTTTTAGCAGGAGTGTCTGGGCTATATCGGTTCTGGCCGTACCTTCTCAGTGTGCTGATCGCGGTTGCACCGTTTCCTCTGATTTTTCTCTTGCGAGGGAGCCGATGCGCGGGCGCAATGCCAGTATTGTTCAAAAACCAAACACTTCATAACAGCCCCCAAAAGCACAAAAAAAAGCCCGCGCTATTCAGCACGGGCTTTCCAATTTCGTCATGAAGTCGCACGGCGACGCGCCCGTAAAGGCGGTCCGCCAGTTTGCGTCAAGCCGCCATCTTGCGCTTGCCGCCGCCACTGCGCCGGGCACGACTGCGCTGCGCACCCGTCATATTGCCCTTCGGAGCCCCACCGTGCTTTCCACCGGGCTTGCCCCCTGGCTTTCCGCCGGACTTCGCAGCGCGCACCGGAACCGGAGCAGTGCCACCGATAACCGGGATGGTCGCCTTCATCGTTTTTTCGATGTCGCGCAGTTCTTTCATCTCTTCGGCCGAGCAGAACGCAACCGCGCGCCCCGTCGCACCAGCCCGCGCCGTGCGTCCGATCCGGTGGACATAGTTGTCCGGCACATTCGGCAGGTCATAATTATAAACGTGACGCACGCCCGGAATATCAAGACCCCGTGCAGCAACATCCGTCGCCACAAGAACTTTCAATTCGCCAGCCTTGAACGAGCTAATCGCCCGGTCGCGCTGACCCTGGCTTTTGTTGCCGTGGATAGAGCCGGCCGAGAAACCAGCCTTAACCAGCGCCTTCATCAACCGCTCCGAGCCATGCTTGGTACGCGCGAATACAAGCGCCATCTCGGCACGGTGCCCTTCAAGATACTTGATCAGCAACTGCGTTTTGTCGCCTTGCGGCACGTAGTGCAGCCCTTGCGTGATCTTCTCGATCGGCTTGCCCGGAGGGGCTGCTTCAACCCGAACAGGATCCTTCAGATACGCCTGAGACAACTCGGCCATCATCTTCGGCATCGTCGCCGAAAACAGCATGGTCTGACGGTCTTTACGCAGCAAAGGCGCGATGCGACGCAGCGCGTGGATAAAGCCCATGTCCAGCATCTGATCCGCTTCGTCCAGAACAAGGAACCGTGTCTGGTCAAGCCGCACAGCCTTGCGATCAATCAGGTCAATCAACCGGCCCGGTGTTGCCACCAGCAAATCGGTGCCACGCCCAAGCCGCTGAATCTGCGCATTGATCGACTGTCCGCCAACGACCAAGTTAATCTTCAGATGCGTCCCTTGGGTATAGGCCCGCAGATTGTCCGAAATCTGTTTTGCCAACTCGCGCGTTGGCGCAAGAATAAGGCCATGCGCCGATTTCGGCTCTGGGTTCACACCCAGTTTGGTCAGCACATGAATAATAGGCAGACCAAAGGCGGCGGTTTTGCCCGTGCCGGTCTGCGCAAGCCCCATAACATCGCGGCCCGCCATCGCATGGGGGATCGCTTTCTTCTGGATCGGGGTGGGATCTGTGATCCCCTGTTCGGCAAGTTTTGCCACAAGACGGGGCTGAAGCCCCAACATATCAAAGTCCATTAATTCTCTTTGTTTCCGGCGCGGATCTCGCCCACGCCAATAAATATCGCTGCCACGCCCATAACGGGCGGACAATCGCAGTTGGGTTGCGCGCCGCTCTGATCCAAAGGCCGAATTGCCCCGTTGATCGTCGTCGCGCCGGACCCCTGCGTGAGGTGGGTGCCTGAAAGTGTATGATGCTTCGCGCAGTAAACGCGACCTGCTCACGCGGCAGAAGCAATCATGAAAAGGGACATGGGGGCATCCGGGCTTCAAGTCAACACATTTGGCCTGCTACAGGGCCGCAAGCCGGAAAAGTGACTAAAATCTGACTTTTCCGCGATGAAGCTGACGTCTTACCCTTTCGTTGCGCCACAGAACGCCTGCAGCGACATTGTACCGACGCCCAAAATCACACCTTTTCAGAGCCTTAGAAGGTTCTGATCCAACTAGCGCTCGCATCCCTCCAAACGCCTCGTTAAGTTTAACACCCTCACCGGAACGGATACATCCACGGTTTATAATCGTTAATCAGAACTTTCGCACGGTCGATCTCCTCGGCCGTCATCCGTTTTTGCACTTCTTCCAAGGACATAACCGCATCCGGGTCGCCGCCAATCGTACTTAACCCATACCATAGATAAGCCCGCACCAAATCCGGAGAGGGCATTCCCAAACCCAGTTCATAGTACCACCCAAGCCCCGACTGCGCGCCCGGATGCCCCTTCATCGAGGACCGCAAATACCACTCAAACGCGCGCTCCGGATCCCTCTCTACCCCAAGCCCAAGCGCATACATCACCCCAATCAATTCCTCTGCATCTGCGTTCCCAGACCGCGCTGCAGGCAGGAATTCTTCCATCGCTTCCGCAAACCGACCCGCCTCCATATGATCCCGAGCCGTTTCGATTTCTGCCCAAACGGGGGTTGCGAGCACCGCTGCACCTGCCAGAATAAACCCATGAATCGATTGCTTCATATCCTTGCCCTTTGCATCGCATCGCCCGCCTTTGCGGCTGATCTTCCAAGGCCGCTTGGCGACGATGATTTCATCGCATTCGACCCGGAGAAAGCCAAAATCGGTCAGCTTCTTTTCTATGACAAGATTTTGTCGGGAAACAGAAATATCTCTTGCGGCACCTGTCATCACCATGACCTCGGCGGAGCGGATGGGTTAAGTCTCGGGATCGGCGAAGGCGGCGACGGCCTTGGCCCGAAACGGGTCGCCACACTGGGCGAAGACCGCATCCAAAAGCGCATTCCGAGAAACGCCCCTGCCCTTTGGAATCTTGGTGCGAAAGAAATCGACGTGTTGTTTCACGATGGTCGCCTCGCGGTTTCAGATCTCTATGGAAACGGCTTCAACTCACCCGCCGAAGAATGGCTACCCCTGGGCCTCGAAACCATCCTCGCCGCGCAAGCGCTCTTTCCTTTGACCGCCCGGTTCGAAATGGCCGGCGCACCCGAGGAAAACGAAGTGGGCGGCGCGATCAACGACCGGCTCGACAACGCTTGGCCCATCATCGCCAAAGAGGTGCGCACCAATCCGGACTACGGATTAATGTTCGTTAAAAACTTTGCGCATATAAACACGCCCGAAGACGTCGAAATTGTCGATATCGCAAACGCGCTTGCCGCCTTCATGGGCACAGAATGGAAAAATCACGACAGCTCGTTTGACGCATTTCTCGCCGGAGACAAAAACGCACTCTCCACGCGAGCCGCCCGCGGCATGTCACTCTTTTACGGCGACGCGGGCTGCGCCGCCTGTCATTCCGGTCCGCTTATGTCGGACCAGAAATTTCACGCCCTCGCCCTGCCCGCATTCGGCCCCGGCAAGACCCGCCGGTTTGATCCCCAACCGCGTGACGTCGGGCGGATGGGCGAAAGCAACCGGATTGAGGACGCCTACCGCTTCCGCACCCCGATGCTAAGGAATATATCATTAACAGCGCCTTACGGACACAACGGCGCTTACCCAACGCTTGAAGGTATGGTGCGCCATCACCTTGATCCGACATCCGCTCTAGCCCTGTGGAATCGTGATATGGCCAAGCTTCCTGCCGCGCCTTGGCTTGAGGAAGCCGACTTTATCGTTCAGTACGACACCCGCGAAATGGATCGCCAACGGCGAAAAATCGACATTGAGCCGGTCTCTCTACTGGACCAAGACATCGCCGATCTTGTCGCTTTCCTCGAAAGCCTCACCGGGCAAACCGCCCGAACACGTCCGCTGGGTCGCCCAAAAACTGTGCCATCTGGTCTCACCATAGATTGACCCCTGTTCCGACGCCCAAAGCGGGATAGATAAGCTGAATGGTATTAACCGTCACATCCGTTGAAAAACGTTTCGGAAAGGTCTCGATCCTTAACGGCGTGTCATTGACGCTCGCCGCTGGCGAAGCCGTTGCTCTGACGGGCGAAAGCGGGTCAGGCAAGTCCACGCTTTTGCATATGATTGCCGGGCTGGAACCCATGGACGCTGGCGAAATAACAATTAATGGTAAGGCGTTAGAGAACCTTCGCGACGCCGAACGCGCCACACTGCGCCGCGAAAACATCGGGATAATTTTCCAGCAATTTAACCTGATCCCCTCCCTCACCGTTGCCCAGAACCTCAGCTTTCAGGCACGCCTGACCGGCCGAAGCGTTGATATCGACGCGCTTGCATCGTCGCTTGGTCTGACCGAACACCTCGCAAAATATCCCGAACAGCTTTCGGGAGGACAACAACAGCGCGTCGCCATTGGTCGCGCCGTTGCGGCGTCGCCCAAACTTATCCTAGCGGACGAACCCACCGGTAACCTTGATGAAGCAACCGGCGATGCCGTTTTTGACCTTCTCGTGACTGCAGCCCACGACAAGGGCGCCGCCCTCTTGATTGTCACTCATTCCAACCGTCTGGCGTCTCGCGCCGACCGCCGGCTGCACCTGCGACATGGGCATTTTCAGTGATGTCATGCACAGTCCTTTTCACGCTTCTATCACATTGGAAAAGGCGGCCTTTTCAGTTCCTGACGCTTGTCCTGGGACTTGCTCTGGCGACAGCACTTTGGTCCGGTGTCCAGGCGATCAACGCCGAAGCCCGCAAAAGCTACGATGACGCCGCAAGCGTTCTTGGAGGCGAGACCACGCTGTCAGACAAAACCGGCAGGGTGATCTCGAACGAGACTTTTGTCGCCCTTCGCCAGAACGGTTGGCTGGTCAGCCCGGTTGTAGACGGATGGGTTTTCGGCACCAATGGCCGGGTGCGCATCCTGGGGATCGACCCTCTGACAATGTCACGGCTCAACCCGGCCGGTACGGCGATGGCCGAAGTCGAAATATTCGAGTTTATGGGCGACGACGGGCTTATCCTTGCCGCCCCCGCCACGGCCCGGCGACTTTCCAACTTCGCACCCCGTGTCCGTTCCGTTGAAGGCATCGCTCCCGGCCTTGCAATCATGGACATCGCTAGCGCACAAACCCTTGCAGGTATTGAAGGAATAAGCCGTCTGACCCTGCTACCCAACCAACCGTTTCGCCAAACTCTACTGGACGAAGTTGCACCTGAATTGGTTCGGCGAAGCCCCGAAACCGCTGATGATCTTGCCCGCCTTACGGACAGTTTTCACCTTAATCTGACTGCGTTCGGGCTACTTAGTTTTGTCGTCGGACTGTTCATCGTAAACGGCGCTGTCGGCCTTGCATTCGAGCAACGCCGTCCGGTTTTTCGTACCCTGCGCGCGATCGGTGTCACACCGGGCCATTTGGTCTCGCTCCTTGTTCTCGAGCTTATATTCTTTGCATTTTTCGCGGGCGGACTTGGCATTGGATTAGGCTACATCGTTGCCGCCGCGCTGCTTCCAGACGTCGCCGCGACGCTACGTGGACTTTATGGCGCAAACGTCGAAGGCACGCTGACGCTGTCGCCAACATGGTGGCTAAGCGGTCTCGCAATTGCGGTTCTTGGCGCCGCACTTGCCGCGGCGACAAGCTTGCTTCAAGTCGCCCGTCTGAACCCCCTGGCCACGGCTCACCCCCGGGCTTGGGCGCGCGCGTCTAGCAGGACAATGCGGATGCAACTTTCCCTCGCCGGAATCGCGACTTTGGTCGCTCTCGTCGCCGGTGTTTTCGGCAGCAATCTGATGTCAGGATTTACCCTCCTCGGAGGCCTCCTGATTGCAGCTGCGTTAACACTTCCTACCGCTCTTTCCGGACTTCTTAACCTTGGTGAACGCCTCTCAGGGTCGGGACCACTGGTCGAGTGGTTCTGGGCAGATACCCGCCAGCAACTCCCGGGTTTGTCGCTCGCACTAATGGCGCTATTGCTTGCGCTGGCCGCAAATATCGGCGTTTCAACCATGGTCGGCAGTTTCCGCCTGACATTCACTGGCTGGCTCGATCAGCGTCTTGCAAGCGAGGTTTATATCGGGGCAGAAAACGAAAATCAGATCGACGCGCTTATTGCTTTCGTCACGCCGCGCGTCGATGCCGTCTTACCAATCTGGCACACCGACGCTGATATTCTGGGTGCGCCTGGTGAAATCTATGGTGTGGTCGATCACCCGACGTATCGCCAGAACTGGCCCTTAATTGTGGCGTCGCCGGATGTCTGGGACGGCATTGGCCGCAACGAAGGCGCATTGATCAATGAACAACTCTCGCGCCGCGAAAACCTTTCGCCTGGCGACATACTTCACATGCCCGGAGGCTGGACGACAACGATAGCAGGGGTTTACAGCGACTATGGCAACCCGCTTGGCCAGGTCATTCTACCGCTGCAAACCCTGATATCGCGATACCCGCAGGTCGACCGAACCGACTTTGGCCTGCGTCTTGATCCAGAAGGCGTACCGGGATTGCGCGACGCCTTGACCGAAGAGTTCGGCCTTGCGCCCGAAAACATTGTCGATCAGGCGTCCCTAAAGGCGTTTTCCCTTGGCATCTTCGAGCGCACCTTCGCCGTAAGCGCCGCTCTAAATGTTTTGACGCTGTCCGTCGCCGCGGTCGCGATCTTGACCAGCCTGTTAACTTTGGCAGCCCTTCGATTGCCGCAGCTCGCGCCGGTTTGGGCCATTGGTTTGCCCCGTCAAACTCTTGCGCGCATTGAGTTTTTCCGCGCTTTGGTTCTTGCATTTTTGACGTTCATCCTTGCGGTTCCGGTCGGGCTCGTCCTTGCGTGGGTCCTGCTTTCGGTCATCAATGTCGAGGCTTTCGGGTGGAAATTGCCTATGTACCTTTTTCCGGCAGATTGGATCTGGCTTCTCGCACTTTCGCTTCTGACGGCTGGGCTGGCCGGTCTTTGGCCTGCACGACAGCTTGCAAAACGTCCCCCCGCCGACCTGATCCGGGTTTTTGTTCATGAACGTTAAAGACCTTTGCGTTTGCATCTTACTTGCTAAGGCGCCCCTCGCCGCAATTGCGCAGGGATTTGCCGGTATGGGTGCCACCGAAGAGGGCTTTGCACTCCCCGATCCTGATACCCGCTTCACATTCCCAAAGGATCACGGATCCCACCCGAATTTCCGCATCGAGTGGTGGTATGTGACCGCCATCTTGACCGGAGCGGACGGTGAAACCTACGGCGCGCAGTGGACGCTTTTTCGAAATGCAATTCGTCCGACCGCGGCAGAAAGCGATCAAATCTGGCTGGGACACGCAGCGGTTTCAGCCCCCGAAGGCCACTTCCACGCCGAACGACTGGCGCGCGGCGGCACAGGACAGGCGAGTGTCACACCAACACCGTTTAGTGCGGTAATCGACGAATGGGCGTTGGAGGGTTCAGATTTAAGAAACGTCAAACTCACGGCGCAAGTCTCTGATTCTGCGTATGATCTTACGTTGGCGTCTGATCGACCCTTCGTACCCCAAGGCATTCAGGGTTTTTCGCAAAAGTCCGCAGCAGGCCTGGCCAGCCACTATTATTCGCAGCCCTTTTATACCGATGCGGGCACTATAGAGCTTGCGTCTGGCCCAGTTGCTGTCACCCGTCAGGCATGGCTGGATCGTGAATGGTCGTCGCAACCCCTGACCGAAACTCAAACGGAATGGGACTGGATTTCGCTGCATCTCGACAGCGGTGCGAAGCTAATGGGCTACCGCCTGCGTGACACTTCGGGCCGTGACTATGTCGTCGGTACATGGATCGCGACCGATGGACCGCCAAGCCCATTTAGGCCCGGCGATCTCACGATGAAACCGAACAAATGGGCCCGCGCGGCCGACCGTGATGTGCCGGTCGGTTGGACCGTCACACCTGAAAACTGCGACCTTGAAATCGACGTCCACGCGGTTTACCCGCAAAGCTGGATGCCCACGATTGTCCCCTATTGGGAGGATCGGGTTCAGGCGACCGGCACACATTCCGGGCGCGGCTACCTTGAAATGACGGGCTATGAGTGACGCATTAAATACCCTTAACGGCACTTTGGCAGCGGTCTGGTCACGACTTGAAGCCGGCGCAACCGACACAAACGCGCCAGCGAACCTACCGGTTCTGGCCACGTCCTCGGCAAAGCGCGGTCCGGCTGCGCGTATTGTCGTGCTTCGTGGGGTGGACCGGGCTGCGTCTATGCTTACAATATTCACCCATGCTGGTGCGACAAAAGTCGCTGATCTTAAGAATGATGAGCGCGCCGAGCTGCTAATCTGGGATGCCCCCGAACGCTTTCAGATCCGCCTTTCTGTGACGATCGAATTGATCGAAGTAGATGCAGCGACCTGGCAATTGCTTGGCCCCGGAACCCGTCTGAACTATGCC
>NZ_JBVCWP010000156.1:0-9388 GCF_057460485.1 Boseongicola sp. | reverse complement strand
TACGGTGCCTATCTGAATTCAGCAGAGGCCGGCAGTTGGCTCTGCTTTCGAAACCAGCCTTGCCCGCTACTGGGGAGGCGCAAACCTTGGAATCGCTCAAAGGAGGATCCCTCATGCGAACTTTTGATCTTGCACCGCTTTATCGTGCAACCGTCGGTTTTGACCAGATCGCCGACCTTATGGACCGCGCCCTGACAGACACGTCAACGGCCGCGACCTATCCGCCCTATAACATCGAGAAAACAGCCGACGACGGATGGCGTATTTCGATTGCCGTAGCTGGCTTCAGCGACGCCGATCTGAACGTTGAAATGCGTGAAAGCGCCTTGATCGTCACGGCCAAGAAGGCCACAGACGATGAAGACCGCACGTATTTGCATCGCGGCATCGCCACCCGCGCGTTCGAGCGCCGTTTTGCATTGGCCGACCATGTTCGTGTGACAGGGGCAAGCCATGTCGACGGCATGCTACACATCGATCTTATGCGCGAAGTCCCCGAGGCGCTTAAGCCGCGCCGCATCGAAATTGCCAACGGCGATACGTTCGAGACGAAGACCGTCGAGGCCAAAGACCTGAACTGATGGCACACACCACTAAGCGAATAAAAGCCGCCCCGATGCCTGGCACCGGGGGGCTTCTCCGGTGGGGGCTCAGGTCTTCGCGAATTCCGCTGTCTACTTTTGGCGGCGGTTACTCGCCGTAAGGTACCCAGATTGTCTTCACTTCGGTCGAGGCTGTCAGAAACGCTGAAGCATCGACATTTGACCAATCTCGCCCTTTGCCATTGTTGACCCAAGTCCTTTTAAGGTTACCTGCGGCTTCGCGCTCGATCACGGCTGACAGATCGCTGCCTGAGAAGGACCAGACGGCGTTGATATCCATATGACCGCCGAGTTGCGGCGCCAATTCGGTGTGGCTGCCGGTCAGGATGTTGACCACGCCGCCCGGCACGTCGGATGTGTCAAGCACCTGATAGAAATCGGTCGCTGCTAGAGGGAAGGGTTCGGAGGCCACGACAGTGATCCGGTTGCCCATGGCCATCGCGGGGGCCATCACTGAGATCAGACCAAGCAGTGGCGCATCGTCAGAGGCAAAGGCCGCTATCTTGCCCACCGGTTCGTTCATCGCAAGCGCTATCCCGCGCAGGGGCACACCTTTTGCCGCACCATCGTATTTGTCGGCCCAGGCGGCCCATGTGAACAGCCGGTCAATTGACGCGTCAATCTCGGCCCTGCCGCCGCGTTTTCCTGTCATCTCATTGATCCGGCTTGCGAATTCATTGCCACGCGCCGACAGGTTTTCGCCCAGATAATAGAGAATTTGCGCGCGCAAATGGCCGGTCGTATTGCTCCAGCTTTTAGCGGCGTTCATCGCCTCGACGGCGTTGCGCAGGTCTTTTCGGTTCGCCAGGCCCGCATGCCCAAGAAGCTTGCCCTTCGCAGACCAAACAGCGCGCGAATACCCGCCATCGGGGCGCGACTGCTTTCCACCCACATATAGCTTTGCCGTGCGATCCAGATCGGCCACATGGGCCTTTGCCGGCGCTTCCATCGGAGCGATCTTCGATAGCTTAGGGGCGTTGTCTTTCGCCTTGGTATAGGCCTGAAGCCCTTCCCAGCCGCCCTCACGCCCAAAGCCGCTTTCGCGCACGCCACCAAACCCTGCAGCTGCATCAAACAGATTGGTTGCGTTGATCCAGACAACACCGGCGGCAAGTTTTGGTGCAATATCAAGCGCCAGATTGACGTTCTCGGTCCATACCGTCGCGGCCAACCCGTAGCGCGTGTTGTTGGCCAACTCGATCGCTTCAGATGGTGTTCGGAAGGTCGTGGCGACAAGCACGGGGCCAAAGACTTCCTCCTGCATCAACTTATCCGCGGTCGACATACCGGTGATCAGGGTCGGCGGGTAATAGCAGCCCGTGTCCGGCAAGGGCGTCGCAGCGTGGTAGATGTCGCCGACGCTTGAGGCCACCAGAGCTGTGATCGCGTCAAGCTGGACCGGATCAACGATAGCGCCGACGTCAATGCACTTATCAAGCGGTTCACCGATGCGCAGTTTGTCCATGCGTGCCTTCAGCGTGGTGTAAAAGGCGTCCGCGATACCTTCTTGAACCAACAGCCGCGACCCTGCGCAACAGACCTGTCCCTGATTGAACCAGATGGCGTCGACAAGGCCTTCGATGGCACTGTCGATATCGGCGTCATCAAAGACAATATAGGGCGACTTTCCACCAAGCTCTAAGGTAAGCTTCTTGGCAAAACCCGCTGTTTGCGCACGTATCTTCCGACCAACCGACGTTGATCCAGTAAAGGCGATCTTGTCGATATCGGGATGGGTCACGATGGCTTCGCCTGTACGTCCGTCCCCGGTTACAATGTTCAGCACACCCGGCGGAACACCGGCTTCGCGCGCCAGATCGGCGAAAAGCAAGGCGGTGAGAGACGTATATTCCGCGGGCTTCAGAACCACGGTATTGCCCATCGCAAGGGCCGGCGCGATTTTCCAGGCAAGCATCAAAAGCGGGAAGTTCCACGGAATGATCTGCCCGCACACGCCAAGCGCTTCACACCCCGGCAGTTCTTCATCCATCAGCTGCGCCATACCTGCGTGATAGTAGAAGTGGCGTGCGACCAATGGGATGTCGATGTCGCGGCTTTCGCGGATCGGCTTTCCATTGTCGAGCGTTTCAAGCGTTGCGAATAAACGCGATTGCTTCTGGACAAGACGTGCCAGTGCATAAAGTACTCTTGCGCGCGCTTTGGCATCTTTCGCCCAAGCTTTTTGCGCTTTGCGCGCCGCGTCGACCGCTTTGTCCACGTCTTTCGCGCTTGCTTGGCTGATCTTCGCAAGTATTTCGCCATTTGCAGGGTTTTTCGAGGCAAAAGACCGCGCGGGTTTGGTCCATTGGCCATTGATATACTGTCCGAACGTTCGCTTGTGGCGGTCCAGCCATGCTATCGCTTCCGAAGCGTCCTCGGGCGCGGGGCCGTAGTCCATCGTGTCGAAGATTTCGCGGACGTTCATGCGCCACATCCTTCAGGTTTGAAAACGCGTTTTGTGGAGGCTGGAAAGCGCGCCAGTTTGTCCGCCGGTCGGATCGGCCGTGGCACGAAGTTGCCTCCGCAGTTCGGGCAGACGCCTTTCAATGGACCTGCGACGCAGTCACGGCAAAAGGTGCATTCGAACGTGCAGATCATCGCGTCCGGGCTTTCGGGGGGCAGGTTGCGATCGCAACACTCACAGCTTGGGCGAAGATCTAACATTGTGCTTATCCTATCGGGTGTCGGTGGCTGGCCGAATACCGGCCCGTCACATGATGTTCGAGTTGGCGTTCAATGTCGCCAAGCAGGCTTGACGCACCAAAGCGGAACAGATCGGGGCGCAACCAGCGATCGCCCAACTCGTCCTTGATCAGCGTCAGGTACGTCACGGCGTCCTTGGCCCTGGAGATGCCGCCCGCAGGCTTATAGCCCACGCGAAATCCTGTCGCTGCGTGATAGGCACGAATGGCGCGGATCATCACAAGGCTGACGGGCAGGGTGGCGTTGACGCCTTCTTTCCCGGTCGAGGTCTTAATGAAATCAGCCCCTGCCATCATGCAAACCCAGCTGGCACGCGCGACGTTTCTAAGGGTCCCAAGTTCGCCGGTTGCAAGAATTGCTTTCACGTGCGCATCTCCGCAAGCCGCGCGGAAGGCTTTCATTTCATCGTAAAGGGCCTGCCAGTTTTGCGTCAGAACGTGGCGGCGCGAGATGACGATGTCGATTTCCCTGGCTCCGGCCTTTACGCTTTCCTCGATCTCGGCCAATCGAAGATGGAACGGCGAGAGACCGGCAGGAAAACCTGTTGAGACGGCCGCAACGGGTATCCTGGTGCCCTGCAACGCGGAAACGGCCGTTGGGACCATCTCATGGTAAACGCAGACCGCTCCTGTGGTGATTGCATCCATGCCAAGTGCGTCCAGCAGGTCTTGTCGCACAGGGTTTGCGGCCTTGGCGCAAAGGCGTCTGACACGACCTTCGGTGTCGTCGCCCGAAAGCGTCGTAAGATCAATCAGGGTGACGGCGCGCAACATCCAGGCCGCCTGGTAGTCTTTCTTAACAGAGCGACGCCCGGGCAGGGTGGCAGCACGACGCTCGATTGCCGAGGTATTGGCTTGAACCGATGCAATGCGATCCAGATCAAGCACCGTGCCGGGATTGCGCGGCTCTTGCACCTGCGGAAGATGCGCAAGCGATGTGTCGGTGACAGTGGCGGTTCGTGCAGTCATGGCGGCAGCCTATCGTATAGGGTCTTGAAAAGCGTCGCATGATGCGAGCGATTAATCAAGATTGACCATTTGGTCAAAGTTTTAGTGAAATGTGAAATCTGCACCCGAGGAAGGGGGCTCTGCCCCCGCGCCAAATGCGCGTCCACGAGGTATTTTTGAAAGGATGAAGCGGTTTTGCTTCAGGCTTCAGCCAACACGGTTTCTACCGAGGCTCCGCGTTCCAGAGTGCGGTGAACCGGGCATTTATCGGCTATCTCCAACAAACGTTGGCGCTGGTCGCTGTCGAGTTTGCCCTCAAGTCGGATCACGCGATTGAATCCGTCGATCTTGGTGTCTTCGCCTGTGCCCGCGTCTTGTCCGTGGACTTTGGCATGGGTGATATCGACCGACACATGCGTCAATGGCCATCCTTTGCGGCGGGCATACATACGAATGGTCATCGAGGTGCAGGCACCAAGGCCCGCCGCCAAAAATCCGTACGGCGTCATGCCTTTGTTGGTGCCGCCGTAGGCTTCGGGTTCATCTGCCAGTGTGTGGTGTTTTGGACCTGCATTTACATCTAGCAGAAAGCCTGTTTCGTCGGCCTCGGCGACCCGTACAATGCCTTCAGGCGCGCCGGGAGGCGGTGCAGGTTGCTTCAGATCGAGGTAGCGCGCGCTCCAAGCGGCGATGACTTCGGCGGCGTATTCGGCGTCGGATGCGCGCGTTACAAGGTGATCTGCGTCGTCCAATGTGACGAAGCTTTTGGGGTGGCGCGCGGCCATAAAGATGTTTGTGGCGTTCTCGATCCCGACGGTTTCGTCCCGCGGCGCGTGCATCACCAGCAGTGCCTTGCCCAGTTTTTCAATCGACGGCGTGAGGGCCGCGCCTGCAACATCGTCAATGAAGTCTTTGCCAATCGTGAAGGGGCGGCCTGCCAGCGTAACTTTGGCTTTGCCTTCGGCGGCAATCGTATCAAGCGCGCCGGCGAAATTGTGCGTGACATGGCCGGGGTCAAACGGAGCGCCGATCGTGGCAACAGCTTTGATCGACGGAATGTCGGCCGCGGCTTTCAACACGGCTGCCCCGCCGAGCGAATGTCCGATCAGCAGCGTTGGCGCCATATCGCGGTCGCCCAGAGCCGCAGCCGCGCGCACTAAATCCTGGGCATTGGACGTGAACGTTGTGTTGGCAAACTCGCCTTTCGAATGTCCGAGTCCGGTGAAGTCAAACCGCAAAACAGCGATCCCCATCGAGGCCAGCCGCGACGAGATACGTCGCGCCGCTGTGATGTCCTTGCCGCAGGTAAAGCAATGCGCAAACAACGCCGTCGCAAGATGCGGGCCATCCGGAAAATCCAGCCGTGCAGCCAATGCGTCGCCTGCGTGGCCCTCGAATGTGAAGCGTTCCATGCTCATCGGACAGTCTCCGTTCGTGTCAGGCTTCGAAACTGTGCGCCTATGCCCCCCAAAGCAAGGGCTGTGACAGGGCTGTCACGGCACCGTGACGCGTGTGTCACAGGACCGGTTCCGACCTTGCTGAACACACCGTCTTGTTTGATCACAGTTCACTACAGTGAGACGAACTGCGTGATTTGGGTCTTTCCCCTTTGCCATCAAGCGCCTACCAAGAGGTATCGCGCGACAATTCAAAACGCGAGACGTTGGGCGTCCGCCGGGCAGGGCGCAAGGCGGTTTGGTGTGTGTCCGGGGTGGACCGTGTTGGATGGGCGCCGCTCCTAAGTCGATAATCGCCAAGCAACTGCAAGCCATTGTAAGCGCTTGCAAGCCGGGCTGGCACGTCCTGCGTACACATGGCCCAAGCGGCATTCAGTTTTGGTTCATTGCGTTGCTTATCGGCATTGCGGGAGGCTTTGCGGCTGTCGTATTTCGTACCGGCATCACCTTTTTGCAGCAAACTCTATATGGCACGGACGACGTTCGCCTTATCCATTCCTTTGCAGAAACTTTGCCGTGGTATGTGATCCTAGTAATTCCAATTTTGGGAGGCCTCGCGGTTGGCCTGATCCTCAACCGCTTCACGTCTGACGGAAAAGTGCGCTCGGTGGCGGAAGTTATCGAAGGGGCTGCGATTAAAGACGGCCGGGTTGAGACAAAAGAGGGGCTCGCGTCGGCAGCGGCATCCCTGATCACATTGGGGACGGGCGGGTCGACGGGTCGTGAAGGTCCGGTCGTGCATTTGGCTGCGGTGATTTCAACCTGGGTGTCAAATAAGTTGGCCGTTGACGGAATTACAGGGCGCGATCTTCTGGGCTGCGCGGTCGCGGCGGCCGTGTCCGCCTCGTTCAATGCGCCCATCGCTGGCGCGCTTTTCGCGCTAGAGGTCGTCTTGCGTCATTTCGCAGTTCATGCATTTGCGCCGATCGTGATTGCGTCGGTCGCGGGTACAGTGATCAACCGGTTGGCGTTCGGGGACATCACTGAATTCTCTTTGGGTGAAGCGAGCGTTCTGGCCTTTTATGTTGAACTACCTGCCTTCCTGATCCTCGGGCTTTTGTCGGGCTGCGTTGCTGTTCTGATGATGCGGGCAATATTTTGGGCCGATGACCTTGGCAGCTATTTCCAACGCCGGATCGGGCTACCTCGCGTTTTGCGCCCGGCCGTCGCAGGCGCGCTTTTGGGCGGCCTAGCGATTTTTTACCCGCACATCATCGGGGTTGGATACGAGACAACTTCGGCGGCTTTGACCGGTTCGTTGATGCTGCACGAAGTGGTGGTTTTCTGCGTGCTGAAGGTTGCCGCCGTCGCCATCACCATGGCGGGCCGCATGGGTGGAGGCGTGTTTTCGCCCTCGCTGATGGTCGGGGCTTTGCTTGGATTGGGGTTTGGGCTTGTGGCAACCGCCATCGCGCCGAACATTTCCGGCTCGGAAACGCTTTACGCACTGGCGGGCATGGGCGCGGTCGCTGCAGCCGTCTTGGGCGCGCCCATCTCAACGACGCTTATTGTGTTCGAGTTGACGGGAGACTGGCAAACGGGTCTGGCGGTGATGGTGGCGGTTTCGATGTCGACGGCTTTGGCGTCACGCCTTGTGGACCGTTCATTCTTCTTAACGCAACTGGAGCGACGCAATATTCACCTTGCCGCCGGGCCGCAGGCCTATCTTCTATCTATGTTCCGAGTGGCCAACGTTATGCGCACGCCTGACGACCCCCGCGCGGCCCCGGACGAAATGCTTTGGGAGGCAATAGAAGGCGGTCACACAATTGATCGCAACGCGACTTTGGAAACAGCAATGCCGATCTTTGAGGCGACCAATCGTCAGTTCTTAGCGGTTGTGACGCTTGGCGAGGAAGGCGTCGCCCCGCAGATCGACGGGGCCCTTTTCCAAGTCGACGCTCTTCGGGCCTATAACCGCGCGTTGGCCGCAACCGCCGCCGAAGAACACAGCTAAATCTGTGTCAAACCTGTTCGACGGTAACCAGATCGCCGTCATAAAAAGCCAGATGACCTTCAATGTCCGAAACGCTGTCCTTGGGGGTCTCATAGCTCCAGGCGGCATCGCGAATGGTCGTGCTTTTGGTTACGATGGAATAGTAGCTGGCGTCGCCCATGTGTGCACAATGGGATGTTCGCTCGGAGGCATCTAGGAACGCCATCGCAATGTCATCACGTGGAAAATAAATCACCGGCTCTGTGGAACCCTCTGTCAGTTCAAGCGCGTTGTGGCTTTCTGCTAAAACGGCTCCGCCCGCACGAACAACCCAAGTGCCATCAGCTTTACGAATGTTAATATGGTTGGCCATGTGTGGGCTCCTTTGTGGCGTCGCCGCGCATTTGCGAGACGCTTACACCTGTTTCAGGTCATCAGATAGGGCGCGTTGCCGTGTTCAGCCAGTCCCCGGCGCTATCCGAAAGCCGCGACATCAGTTTTTCGCGCACATCGCGGTGGTATCCGTTTAACCAGTTTCGCTCGGACTTGGACAGCATTTCAGATTCTATCAGCCGCAGATCAATCGGCGCATAAGTTAGCGTTTCGAAATCAAGTTGGTCGCGCGCGTCGCCCATTTTGGCGGCCTCACGGACAACGATCAGGTTCTCAATGCGAATACCAAACGCCCCTTCGCGGTAGTATCCGGGTTCGTTTGACAGGATCATTCCGGGCATAAAAGGGACTTCGGACATCCTAGAAATCCGCTGCGGACCCTCGTGCACACTCAAGAAAACTCCGACGCCGTGGCCGGTACCATGGTCATAATCAAGCCCGGCACGCCAAAGCGGAGCGCGGGCCAATGCATCAAGATCCCGCCCGGAAAGTCCACGTGGAAAGCGCGCGCATGAGATTGCGATCATCCCCTGAAGTACGCGGGTGAAACAGGCGCGATGCTCGTCTGTTGGCGCACCAACAACAATAGTGCGCGTGATATCCGTCGTTCCGTCGATATATTGTCCACCAGAATCAACAAGGTAGAGGTCGCCGGGTTGGATCGTACGGTTGGTTCCTTCGGTCACGCGGTAGTGCACAATGGCGCCGTTTGGCCCGGACCCGGATATCGTGTCGAACGATATATCGTGCAACGCGTTCGTTGCCCGCCGGAAACCCTCCAGCGATTTCGCGGCGTCTATTTCGGTCAACCCACCATCTGCAGCCCGGTCGTCAAACCATGACAGAAACTCGACCATCGCCGCGCCATCGCGCAAATGCGCCTCGCGGGTTGCGGCGATCTCGGCATCTGTCTTCTGGGCTTTGGGAAGGATGCACGGATCGCCACCGTCGACGACTTCGATCGTCTCAATATCCGCCAAGACTGCCCGCACTGTCTCGGGTGCCGACGCCGGATCAAGTTGTATCGTGCCGCTCAGCGTTTCAAGAAATGCGGTCAATCCAGTGTATGGATGAAGCGATACGTCGTTCCCAAGGTGCAAAATCACCGTTTCATCGGCCGTCGCGTTTGTGAAAAAAGAAACTTTGCCAGCGGCATCCAAAACCGCGAAACCCTGCGCCAATGGATTGCGCGGGATGTCACTGCCGCGAATGTTCAAGAGCCAGCAAATCGAGTCAGGAAGCGTCAAAACAACAGCATCACGCTTTGCCGCGCGAAGCTCAGCTGCAAGACGACCACGTTTGTCGGCACTGCTTTCACCGGCGATCTCTATGGCATGGACCAAAAGTGGC
>NZ_JBVCWP010000155.1:0-9456 GCF_057460485.1 Boseongicola sp. | reverse complement strand
CTTTCTGAGCAAAGACCGCGTGCATATCTATCCGGTGCGGCCCGACAAGGGTGCGCCCGGCCCGCAAATCGGCCACGCGCCCAGTCTGCAACGCATCCGTAAGCTCGCCTGAGGTTACAGGCAAATCTTCGTTCGGGTGCGTCAGCGAAAGCTCCGCTGCCGGAAATGCGGTTTCTGCGCCATCCCGTGCTTGCGCCAATCGCTCCAAAGTCGCGCGCCGGTTCGACATAATCGTCGCACCGGCCTCGCCCATTTGGCGCTCCAGAACCTGATACCAATGCGCATCGCGGACCATGTCCTTCAACAATCGGTTCCGTTCTCGCATTGCCTTGTCATAAGCCAATACAGTCTCGGCGTGGTCCGGCAAGAAACTCATAGTCATCCGGTCCAGAAAGCGCCTCCGACCTTCCGCGCCTTCAAGCCACAGGCGATCCATAGCAGGCACCAGCCAAATAACGCGCGCTACACGGCCCAAGGCCAGCTGCGGATGCGCTTTGCCGTCAACCCGAACGCTTCGAGACTGCCCTGGTTCAGCGCCAGTCTCAAGTTCATGTAAACGGCCATCCGCTTCGACCTCGGCGCTTATCTTCCAGCCCAGCGCTTCGGGTCTTCGGATCAATTCCTCAACGCCCGCGCGCCTCAACCCGCGCCCCGGGGACAAAAGCGATACTGCCTCCAGAACGTTGGTCTTTCCGGCGCCATTCGCTCCATGAAAGACAACAGGACGGCTATCCAACGAAAGCCGCGTCACCTTGTGAGACCGAAAATGAGAAATCGTCAATGATGTGACAAAACAACCGGGCATCACCCTGCCCTTCCTTTTTGCAATACCACTTCCGCACGTTGCGAGGATGGTACCGAGCGGTGCTTAGACACGCATTGGCATCACAACATAAACTGCAGATTCGTCGTTGCCTTCACGCATTAATGTGGGGTCACCCGCAGAATTGAACAAGAATACCGCATTTTCTCGATCAACCTGACTTGCAATCTCAAGCAAGTACTTCGCATTAAATCCAATCTCGAGAGCTTCGTCGCCATAAGCCACCGCCAACTCTTCTTCTGCGGCTCCGCTATCAGGAGCATTTACAGATAAAACCAGCCGATCTTCATCCAGCGAGAGTTTCACCGCCCGCGAGCGTTCGGATGAAACTGTCGCGACCCGGTCAACGGCCTTCGCGAACTCAGCTGCGTCTACTTCCAGACGACGCGTGTTTCCGGTAGGAATGACGCGCGTATAGTCGGGGAATGTTCCATCGATAACCTTAGACGTCAGCGTGATTCCTGGCGCCGCGAAGCGGATCTTCGTTTCACTAACGGATACAGCGATCTCAGCTTCGTCGTCATCCAGCAACTTGCGCAACTCACCAACCGTTTTGCGTGGCACGATGACGCCCGGCAGGCCCTCGGCGCCCGCCGGCATATCCGCATCGATCCGCGCCAGTCGATGGCCATCGGTTGCTACACAACGCAGAACCTGCCCGCCATTTGCATCCGCAATATGCATATAGACACCGTTCAGATAGTATCGCGTTTCCTCGGTCGAAATCGCAAATTTAGACTTATCGAACAACCGCCGCAAAACCGGGGCGGGACAAACGAAGTTTGCTTCGTACTCTGACGAAGCCATGACCGGGAAGTCCTCGCGCGGCAGCGTCGCAAGCGAAAAATTCGACCGTCCTGCCTCAACTGTCAGGCGTCCGGACGCTCCGTCGTCCGTGAGAGTCACCAAAGACCCGTCAGGAAGTTTTCGAACGATCTCGTGAAGTGTCACAGCACTTACTGTCGTGGCGCCGGCACGTTCAATCTTCGCAGCCGCTTCGTCAACGACCTCGATATCGAGATCGGTCGCGCGAAACCTGACTTGATCACCCTCGGCCTCAATCAAAACGTTCGCAAGGATTGGGATGGTATTGCGGCGCTCGACCACCGATTGCGCCTGACCAACGGCCTTCAGCAAAGCGCTACGTTCGATAGAAAATTTCATGTCCACGCTCCCTAAGATGCCGGACGAACAACTTATCCGGTTTTCCGCTGCATGCAATGGAATTTGAGGGACTTTCCTGCCTTGACGCCAAAGCGTCAAGTGCCTCGGTGGCTTTCTTTTTAACTGAAATACTCAGCAGCGCGCGGGAGACAGCGTCCCCCGCCTGTCACCCCTCGAGAGACCGGCGCAAAAGCTCAAGATCGTCTGCTATCTGGCTGTCTTGTTGCTTCAACTCTTCGATCTTGCGCACGCCATGCATAATAGTCGTATGGTCGCGCCCGCCAAAACGGCGCCCGATCTCAGGAAGCGAACGACTTGTCATCGTTTTCGCAAGATACATCGCAACCTGACGCGGGCGCGCAAAGGTTCGCACGCGCTTTGGTCCGATAAGATCGCTAAGCCGGATATTATAATGGTCGCTCACTTTGCGCTGAATTTCTTCCACCGTGATCTTTCGATCCGAGTGCCGCAGGATATCAGACAAACAATCCTGAGCCAGCTCGAGTGTAATCTCACGCCCGACAAGCGCGCCAAATGCAAATAACCGCATCATGGCGCCTTCCAAAACCCGAACATTCGACGAGATACGATGGGCAAGGAACTCAAGCACACCATTCGCAATCTCCAGGTTCGGGAATTGCTCAGAGTAATGTTCAACTTTCTGCTGAAGAATTCCAAGCCGAAGCTCGTAGTTTGTCGGGTGTAGATCGACGACCAGTCCGGATTGAAGCCGGCTCAGAATACGGTCCTCGACCCCGGTAATCTCGGTCGGAGCACGGTCTGACGAGATAACGATTTGCTTTCCCTGATCGACAAGCGCGTTAAACGTATGAAAGAACTCTTCCTGCGTCGCATCCTTGCCAGCAATGAACTGCACGTCGTCAATCATCAGCACATCGACCGACCGGAATAGCTGCTTAAACGTGATCATATCTTTGTCGCGCAAGGCCTGCACAAAACGGTACATGAACTGCTCGGCCGACAAATACACAATCCGCAAGCCCTGCTCGCGACGCTGAAGCTCGCAGGCAATAGCATGCATCAGGTGCGTCTTACCAAGCCCTACGCCGCCATAGAGAAACAGTGGATTAAACGTGACCGGACCGCCTTCGGCCACACGGCGCGCCGCCGCATGAGCCAATTCATTTGGCTTCCCGACGACAAAGGTATCGAACGTAAAGCGTCCATCAAGCGGCGCTCCCGGCAGATCTTCCCCATCGTTGATGACTGTCGGCTTCGGCCTCACGGCGGGTTGGCGGCGCGGTGCCAACGCTTGCCTTGGGACAGAAAACTCTACCCGCGACACGCTTTGCCCGGCATTCGACAGCTCCTGCAAAATTTGCTCGCCAAAGTTGCGCGAAACCCAATTTCCCATGAATTGCGTTGGCACCAGGAACGTCGCGACGCCATCCGTCAGCGCGGAAAATTCAAGGGGCTCGATCCAATTTGCGTAGTTGTTCCTACCAACGGACTTCAAAAGCTCGCCGCGGATGTTACCCCAAGTCTCTTCTATCATGCGCCTACGACCCGTCGTGCTCTCGTTTCATTTAGGACTGGCGCCAAGCCAGCCCCCGGGCCTTCCATCCATTATGGCCGCCCCGGTGTCCCTTTGGATCCAGATCGCCCTCGAAACCTTCGGCTACATTCAGACACTCGGCCGACACTCCGACAGTTGCGAAGTGGTCGGCGATTGCTGTTGCAGCCCGAAGGGAACGCACGCCGGACCGACAAATGAACAGAAGCATGCTCGGGATATTATCCCCGATTGCTTCCATCACCTCAGCCACGAACTGCGGGTTTGCAGACATGTCAGGAAAGACGGCCCATTCGACGAACGTCGTCGTTTGGCCAACTTCCACAAGATCAGGTACGCCGACAAAACCCCATTCGGCGCGCGTCCTGACGTCAATCAGCATAGCAGAAGGATCGCCTTCCAATATCTGCCAAACTACGTCGGGATTTACCTCTCCGACGAGTACACCAGATGCCCCGCTCATTGACCATGTCCCCCCAAGGACGATGTGAATCGCACGATCAAATTAGGACGGTGTTCCCGCCGCGCGCAACAGACCTTTGCGCTTGACTCATTTATTGTCGTTGCGAATCTCAAGCGGGTGGAAGAAATGTTCCAGGGAGAGTCTTATCAGGTCAATCAGTTAACAAAAAAACGCGCCCAAAATGGGCGCGTTTAAAAAATCTTCTGGGCTGTGTTCAGCTAAGCGATTTGACCCTGGAAGACAGCCGTGACATTTTCCGGGCAGCTGTATTTTTGTGGTAAACGCCTTTTGTGACGCCGCGCATCAATTCAGGCTCGGCAGTGCGGAGCGCAGCAGTTGCCGCATCCTTATCGCCTGAAGCAATTGCTTCCTCTACTTTGCGAAGGTGCGTACGGATACGAGAACGGCGTGCTTTATTTACGGCAAAACGGCGCTCATTCTGGCGTGCGCGTTTTTTGGACTGGGGCGAATTCGCCATGGTGGTTTCCCTTTCGTCGGGCCTAGATCAAATTTCTTGCGCAAGAGCCCAACTCCGGGTTTTACCAACCGGATTCATCTGGCCGAAGCGGGCCTCACGCGCATGTACGGGGCCGTTTAGGGGATTCGACCCGCAAATGGAAGTCCCCTAAACACGAAAAAGGCTTACTTGTCGCGAAACTGCGCTTCCCGCTTCTCTTTGAAGGCGGTCATGCCTTCTGACTGGTCTTCGGTCGCAAACAAAGAATGGAAAACGCGGCGCTCAAAAAGGAGGCCTTCGCGCAGTGTCGTTTCGTAGCTTCGGTTGACGGCCTCCTTCACGACCATAGTCGCGATCGCCGACTTTTCAGCAATTTTGTGCGCCGCAGACTGAGCTTCTTCCATCAATTTCTTGACCGGAACAACACGACTTACCAAACCCGAGCGCTCGGCTTCGTCGGCGTCCATAAAGCGACCGGTCAGATGCATTTCCATGGCCTTTGACTTGCCAACGAAACGCGTCAGGCGCTGCGAACCACCCAGCCCTGCAACCACACCAAGATTTATCTCTGGCTGACCAAACTTGGCAGTGTCCGACGCAAGTATGAAGTCGCACATCATGGCCAATTCACATCCACCGCCCAGCGCATACCCTGAGACCGCCGCGATAATTGGCTTGCGACACCGCATAATCGCCTCGGCGTCATTTGCGAGAAAGTCGGTGGCAAAGACATCAACGAAGTTGAGGTCTGCCATTTCGTTGATATCCGCTCCAGCGGCAAACGCCTTTTCAGAACCAGTCAGGATCATACATCTGATTTTAACGTTGGCATCCATCTCGGTGACGGCCTGCGCAAGTTCAGAAAGCAGCTCCGCGTTCAGCGCGTTCAGCGCATCCGGCCGATCTAGCCGAATGGTTGCAATTTGGTCTTCAACGTCTACGACGATTGTATTGTAAGCCATGAAACCCCGCTTTGGCGGTTACTTTAGACAAAAAGGCTTAGCACTCAAATTTTTGGGATCAAGTTATCTTTGACACCCGGGACAGAAGTACGTCGACCGCCCGGATTGAACGATCCGCACAATAGTGCCGTCGCACTCGGGCGTTCTGCAAGGCTGATCCTCGCGGTCATAAGCCCGGAAAGCGTGCTGGAAGTACCCAAGTTCGCCATCTGTCTGCCGATAGTCCCGAAGAGACGATCCGCCCGCTGCAATCGCCTCGTTCAAAACGTCCCGGATGATTGGAACCAGCCGAGCTATCTGAGGGCGCGACAGGTTTCCAGCCTTTCGCCGGGGCGATATGCCGGCACGGTTCAGCGCCTCGCACACATAAATATTGCCAAGGCCAGCGACAATCTTCTGATCTAACAGCGCTGTTTTCATTGGCATATTCCGACCGCGAAGCCGTGCTTCAAGATAATCTTCGTTGAAGACATTCCCCAAGGGCTCTGGTCCAAGATCTTTCAGTAACCAATGCGCCTCAACAGACTCTGTCGGTGCCAGATCCATGGCGCCAAAGCGACGAGCATCGTTAAACGCGATACGTGTGCCGGTCTCCATCTCGAAAACAACGTGATCGTGCTTTTCAGGTGCAGGAAGCGTGTGATGAAATACGCCAAGAGGTTTTTCGGAAATAAGTATACGTCCCGACATTCCAAGATGTATGATCAGCGTTTCTTCGCTTGAAAGATCAACAAGGATGTATTTGGATCGTCGACGCAACCTGAGGACGCGCTGTCCGGACAGCCGTTCCGACATGCGTTCCGGAAGCGGCCATCGCAAATCCGGTCGCCGCACGTCCGCATGCCGGATCACAAACCCTTCCATCACCGGCAAAAGTCCTTTTCGGACTGTTTCTACCTCAGGAAGCTCGGGCATTTGTCTCTAATTTCTGCCAGACCAGCGTCATCATGTCGTTCGCTCCAGAATAGAAGAACGAGATACGCGCTTTTTGCCGCCTGCGAAACAGAAGATGGTAATCCCCTGCGTCAGCGTTGATCTGAATGTCCTCCAAATTCGCTCCTTCGTGTCGCGGCTCACGGCCTGAATAGTCGGTCGCAAAAAGGGTCGAATTATCGTAGCGAACGCGCGCCTCAAAAATCCAAAGGCCTGCGAAGAGAACGGCTGCTCCGAAAACTGTCATGAAGCCGCGAAATATCAGGCGCTCTTGCGGGTCTGCGCCGACGAAAATGATCAGGTCGGTCAATGCAAGTGACGTAAATGTGAAGAAATATCGCGCGCCTTAACGAGGCTGCAAGGCGGAAGACCCGTGAACATCACAACCCGCCCGATCGAAACCCAGGCTGGCGATAGATCGCATCAGACCCGCAACCGGCAGTCCGGCAAGAGGAATAGCAATGACCGTCAATACACTTCGCGTCCAGAATCCGTCAGGATCAATACCGACTTGTCGCAAGAGCGGCGCCGCGACTTCACGGTTAATCGCAACGCCGCAGAAGGCTCCGGACCCCAGAAGACCCAGCATTGTCCAAAAAGCAGCTGTTTCATCAGGACATCGCCTTTCTCCGGAGGCTTACTGTTGGGTTGGATAAGGGGATCAATGCAAAGCGTTTACATTCCAGTTTGGACAGAAAAAAACATGGAGACTTCAGTGAGGGCAGCCTCACCCTCCCTCCGCGTCCATTCAACACGTTTGTGTCTTTCGCGGGCAGGCTATATCGGAAGTGTGGAAAACCTTGGGCGCATAGCCATGACAGAAAACGAAACTGAAAAGAGAACCCACTTCGGCGCCCGAGACGTTCGCGAGGACGAAAAGGCCGGACTGGTGCATGATGTCTTCACAAATGTGGCGTCCAAATACGATGTGATGAACGATGTCATGTCGGTAGGTGTTCATCGTCTCTGGAAGGAAGCGATGATGGACTGGCTCGCCCCACGGTCGGGCCAGCGCCTTTTGGATGTGGCAGGAGGAACAGGGGATATTTCGTTCCGGTTTCTGAAACGCGCGAAGGGCTCGCAAGCCGTCGTTCTCGATTTAACAGAATCGATGTTAACAGAGGGTCGCAAGCGCGCTGAGGCCTCTGAGATGTCAGCGCAGCTAGACTGGGTGACTGGCGACGCGATGGCCCTTCCCTTCGCGGACAATTCTTTTGACGTTTACACAATCTCTTTCGGAATTCGGAATGTGACGCGTATTCCGGACGCGCTCAGCGAAGCCTATCGCGTGTTGCGTCCAGGCGGCAGGCTGATGGTCCTCGAGTTTTCGCAACTCCCCGTGGACGGAATGCAAAGGTTGTATGATCTGTACTCGTTCAACGTGATCCCGCGGATGGGCCAACTGATCGCCAGAGATCGAGACAGCTATCAGTACCTCGTAGAATCGATTCGAAAATTCCCGGACCAGGCTAAATTTGCAGATATGATTGAGGCGGCTGGCTTTGGTCAGGTTAAATTTAGGAACCTTTCTATGGGAATTGCCGCACTCCATTCGGGATGGAAAATCTAGGTGCGCGGTCCCCACAATATCCTGCGGCTTATCCGTACCGGCGCGACTCTCGAGAGAACCGGCGCAATGGGGGTGGTTCTTGAAGCATTCAACGCGCCGGCTTCCCTGCGAATTGCCGCACGTGTTCTGGGTTGGCCGTTCAAATGGCTTGGCTACAAAGGTGACCCCGAGCAGCCCCCCGCAACGCGTGCGCTAACCGCACTTGGCCCTGCCTATATCAAATTTGGCCAACTCCTTTCGACTCGCCCGGACGTCGTCGGCGACGAATTGGCGCTTCAACTAAGGGTGCTACAAGACAAGCTCCCACCATTCCCAACAGATATTGCCAAGGCAACCGTCGCAAAGGAGCTAGGCCTTCCAGTAGAAGAGCTCTTTAGCGAGTTTTCCGAACCCGTTGCCGCTGCTTCGATTGCGCAGGTCCACAAAGCAAAGCTTTTGGGAACCGGCGAGGAGGTCGCAGTCAAAGTTCTACGACCAAAGATTGAAAGAGCGTTCCGTCGCGATATCGATGCGTTTTTTCTCGCGGCCCGCATGATCGAAACGCTGGCTCCTTCAACGCGCCGACTTCGACCCACGGAAGTCATTACCCATTTCGAGGGCGTGGTAATGGGTGAGTTGGATCTTCGTCTCGAAACCGCCTCTGCTGCGGAATTCGCGGCAAATACGGCTGGCGACGAGGGTTTCGCGGTTCCTGAGGTAAAGTGGGCTTTATCATCGCGTCGTGTCATGACGCTGGCGTGGGTCGGTGGTTTTTCGTCCGGGGACGTTAAAGCGATTGAGGCAGCCGGACACGACACGAGCGCCCTAGGTGAGCGCATCTTGACTATGTTCCTGCGCCATGCGCTGCGAGATGGCTATTTTCATGCCGACATGCATCAGGGCAATCTAAAGGTTGCCGAGGACGGGACGCTTGTTGCCTTGGATTTCGGGATCATGGGGCGCATCGACGAGTATACACGCCGTGTCTACGCCGAGATCTTGTTTGGGTTCATACGAAAGGACTATCGGCGGGTCGCCGAAGTCCATTTCGAGGCGGGCTATGTTCCCGCGGATAGGGACGTCGATGAGTTTGCGCGCGCTCTGCGCGCCGTGGGCGAGCCAATATTCGGAATGGATGCAAGCCGGATATCCATGGGGCGCCTGTTAAGCTACTTGTTTGAGGTTACAGAACGGTTTGGCATGGAAACGCGAACCGAGCTGATTTTGCTGCAGCGCACGATGGTCGTGGTCGAAGGCGTGTCACGCTCGCTCAGCCCCAATATTAACATTTGGACCGTCTCGCAGCCCATCGTAGAAAGCTATATCGCCGAGAGCATCGGCCCCAAAGCACTCATCCGGGATCTGGGACGCACCCTGCGCGTCGTCGGAAGGTTTGGTCCTAGGTTGCCACAGATTGTTGAGGCAGCTCTTATCCAACAGCAAGCGACTCCCAAGACGATCAAGCCTAACTCATGGCTGAAGAAGGGAGCTTTGGTTCTTGCAGGAAGCGGTTTGCTTGCGGTCGGAGTACTGGTTGGTCTCGCGCTATAGCCTAACAAATCGGGCACTCT
>NZ_JBVCWP010000154.1:0-9473 GCF_057460485.1 Boseongicola sp. | reverse complement strand
GGTTTCGTTAGGGATCATATCGGGGCGTGGGTCGCGCTCCAGATGACGATTGAGCAAGCACGGGAGTAATACCGACAAGCGTGCGGCCCTGCTACAAGACGATCCAAAGACACCCAAGCGTCAGCAGCGGAAGGACCAGAGCCGTCGGGCTCGAGATATGGCTAAGCGATTCCGGCAAATAGACAACTTTATCGGCGACGGTCAGTATCCATATGATTGCAGCGTCCATCAGTTTGAGGCCAATCCATTCCAAGCCAAACGGCCAAAGCACCGCGCTGGGGATGATGATGGCGCTCATCAGCGGAACCGAAAGGATGTTAGCTACTAGCCCGAAATTGGGGATCTGATTAAAACGAGCCGCTGCGATTGGCGTAGTTGCAAGCCCCACGATAGTAGACGACAGGGCAATACCTTCGACCATACGCAAGGGCCATGGCCAGCGCGATTGGGTCCAATCAGCGTCGCGCATCAGCCGAAAGTGGCGACCAGTGCGATCGTGGCAGCAAAGGACCTCTTAAATGCCAGGCATCACCGGCGACCACGAAAACAGGTAGCTGCGTTAACGGTCGATCAGGTCAGAAACGTCGATCAGCGGGCGCACCCTTGTCTCCCGATGTAGGGTTGACTACACACCGGCGATGCTACGCCCTTCATGGTTTCCATAAGCTTAATTTCAAAGGCCTACCCTTATGAACGACCGTCCTGTCGTGACCCGTTTCGCTCCGTCCCCGACGGGTTATCTGCATATTGGTGGCGCGCGCACCGCATTATTCAATTGGCTTTTTGCGCGCCGTAACGGGGGCAAGTTCCTGCTTCGGATTGAGGACACCGACAGGGCGCGCTCAACGCCTGAGGCAACTGAGGCGATCTTTCGCGGGTTGACGTGGCTGGGGCTTGATTGGGACGGCGATGCTGTGAGCCAATTTGAGGGCGCCACGCGGCATGCGGAGGTCGCCCAAGAGATGTTGGAGTCGGGCGCTGCATACAAATGCTTCTCGACCCAAGACGAAATCGCTGCGTTTCGCGAGGCGGCGAGGGCTAAAGGCGCATCGACGCTGTTCCGCTCGCCGTGGCGCGATGGGGCGGAAGGCGATCAACCGGATGCGCCGTTTGCGATCCGCGTCAAGGCGCCGCGCGAGGGTGTGACGGTGATCAAAGACGCCGTGCAAGGCGATGTGACGGTACGCAATGATCAGTTGGACGATATGATCGTATTGCGATCGGACGGCACGCCGGTTTATATGTTGGCCGTGGTGGTGGATGACCACGACATGGGGGTGACCCATGTGATCCGTGGTGACGATCATTTGAACAACGCGGCCCGTCAGATGTTGGTTTACAAGGCCATGGGCTGGGACGTTCCGGTTTGGGCGCATATCCCGCTTATTCACGGCGAGGACGGCAAGAAATTGTCTAAACGCCACGGCGCCTTGGGGGTCGAAGAGTGGCAGGCCGAAGGATACCCTGCGCCGGGTATGCTCAACTATCTGGCACGGCTTGGCTGGAGCCATGGGGACGATGAGTTTTTCACGACCGAACAAGCCATCGCCTGGTTTGGGCTGGACGGCATTGGCAAGGCCCCTGCCCGGTTTGATACCAAGAAGCTAGCTAATTTGTCGGGTCAGCACATTGCGGTAATGGACGATGCTGCACTTGTAGAAGAAATTGAAGGATATCTGACAGTTTCGGGCCAAGAAAAATTGACAGATGTCCAGAAAAGCGACCTTGAGCGTGCAATGTACTGCCTCAAGGATCGCGCCCGGACTTATCCGGAGCTTCTTGAAAAAGCGGCGTTTATTTTGACATCGAGACCGATTGTGCCAGATGAAAAATCGGCCAAGGCGCTTGATTTAGTATCCCGCAGTATACTGGGAGAATTGACGCCGCACCTGCAAAATGCTAGCTGGGACCGCGACGCTCTGGAGGGCGTCGTGCAGTCACTGGCAGAGGCACACGGCCTTAAGCTTGGCAAACTGGCAGGACCACTTCGCGCAGCGTTGTCGGGCCGGGCCGTTAGTCCAAGTGTCTTCGACATGATGCTGGTCCTAGGCCGCGACGAAACCGTGCGCCGATTGGATGACGCGGCCACATAATCCGGGCATTCCCCTTTGATGCGGGGTCCGTCCAACTTCAGATCCTGCGCAGCGACGCGACGGACAAACCGACCGGCCCTTTGGACCGGACTGAAAACGGGGATGACCATGGCAGACACTAAGAAAACAGCCAAACTGACGTTCGATGGCAAGGAAATTGAACTGCCGATCTTGTCCCCCAGCGCGGGTCCGGACGTTTTGGATATCCGCAAGCTTTACGCACAGGGCGACGTCTTCACTTATGATCCCGGCTTCACCTCGACAGCGGCGTGCGACAGCACGATCACGTTCATCGATGGCGATCTTGGCGAGTTGTTGCACCGTGGTTACCCGATTGATCAGTTGGCTGAGAAATCGCACTTCCTCGAGGTCAGCTATTTGCTGCTTTACGGCGAATTGCCCTCGGCGGTTCAGCTGGAAGATTTTGAGGCCCGCGTGACGCAGCATACAATGTTGCATGAACAAATGGTTTATTTCTATCGCGGCTTCCGTCGGGACGCGCACCCGATGGCGATTATGACCGGTGTCGTTGGTGCCATGTCAGCGTTTTATCATGACAGTACGGACATCACTGATCCGTGGCAGCGCGAAGTGGCGACGATCCGGCTGATCGCTAAAATGCCAACGATTGCAGCCTGGGCTTACAAGTTCTCGATCGGTCAGCCGTTTGTGTATCCGCGCAATGATCTTGACTATGCCTCGAATTTCTTGCGGATGTGTTTTTCGGTGCCCGCCGAGGAATACGAAGTGAACCCGATCCTGTCGCGTGCGATGGACCGCATCTTTACGTTACACGCTGATCATGAACAAAACGCTTCGACATCGACCGTACGGCTTGCGTCGTCTTCAGGTGCCAACCCGTTTGCCTGTATCGCGGCCGGTATTGCCTGCCTTTGGGGGCCTGCGCATGGTGGTGCAAACCAGGCGTGTCTTGAGATGCTACGCGAGATTGGCACAGTGGATCGCATCCCTGAGTACATCGCGCGTGCAAAAGACAGGGACGATCCGTTCCGTCTGATGGGCTTTGGACACCGGGTTTATAAGAACTTTGACCCGCGTGCGAAGGTCATGAAGCAGTCGGCGGACGAGGTGCTTGAGTTGCTTGGGATTGAGAACAATCCGACGCTTCAAGTGGCTAAAGAACTTGAGCGGATCGCAGTTGAGGATCCCTACTTCAAAGAGAAGAAGCTTTATCCGAACGTAGATTTCTATTCCGGTATTATTCTGGATGCGATGGGCTTCCCGACATCGATGTTCACGCCGATCTTTGCGCTTGCGCGGACCGTTGGCTGGATCAGCCAATGGAAAGAGATGATTGCCGATCCACAGATGAAAATCGGTCGTCCCCGTCAGCTTTATGTTGGTGCGACGATGCGCGATTATGTGGACGTCGAAAACCGCTGATATTCAGAACCTATGGTATGTGATAATGCCGCCGCTGCAAATGCTGAGAATGCGCATTCGCGGCAGATATCTTCTGTAGCCATACAGGAGAAAGACCGACGACATCAACGTCGGACGCACGGTTCAATATTGACCTTACTACGAGCCACGCGCCGGTGGATTTCAGGACAGGCTGGCTTTGCGGATCGTGAAGTTCATGCGCATTTTTGCCGACCAATTCTTTGCCAAACGCTATAGCCACTGGGCTGTAGTCTGGAGACGGATGCGGCTGTTCCCGGAATGGTGGGCGGGCTTTTCCAGCCCCTTAAGTTGATCCGTCATATCTGCGATGATCAGGGCTGGATCAAAGCGTTGCTCGAAGAGGCCGACACCGAGCGCATGCATCTGATGACTTTTATCGAGATCGCTCAGCCGACGCGGGTCGAGAGATCGATCATCATGCCGGGTCAGGGGGGCTATAATGTCTATCTCTGAGCGTATCTGCTCTTTCCATCGGTGGCGCACAAGATTCTCGGATATCTCGAAGAAGAAGGCGTGGCGAGCTATTTACAGTTTCTTGAAGAAATCGAAGCCGGCAAGGTAGAGAACGTGCCGGAGCCGCGAATTGCAAAAGCGTACTGGGGTTTTCCCGATGATGCACGGCTTCGCGACGTTGTGATTGTGATCCGCGCTGATGAGGCCGAGAATCGCAATGCCTACGATGGGTTTTCCGGTAAAATTGCGGCGGGCGATCAAACATTGGGAGCTGCCAACACGGATTACAGAACGGAAAGGCGGCGCGCGGCTATTTTTTCGGTCTGCGCGCCGGGTATTTTCTTATAGTACTGTTTTTAGGGGCGTTTACGGTATTTCGTAACGTCGTTGTTACATCGCATTGCGTCCGTGCAGTCGCGCGTAAAGATAGGGTTCTGTTAACCCCTTAGCCGTGAAATTTCCGCGATATGGTTGAGACTGCGTTAACAGTGTGGGCTTATCGGCCTTCGTATTGTGCCGGGCGCTTTTCCATAAACGCAAGAACGCCTTCGCGAAAATCACGGGTCTTGCCGCAACGGCCCTGAAGCTTGGCTTCCAACAGCAGCTGCTCTTCAAGCGTATTGCCAGCGCTGGCCCGGAGCGCTTCTTTGATGCCCACGTAGGACGTCGTTGGACCAGATGCGAGTTTGGCCGCGCGGTCGCGCCAGCGAGCCTCAAACGATGCGTCCGGCACCGTTTCCCAAATCATACCCCAGTCGGCTGCCTGCCGCGCGGTTATGGGCTCGGCGAACAAGGCCGCGCCCATAGCACGCGCCATGCCAATCTGCTGCGGCAGGAAATGTGTGACGCCCGCGTCGGGGATAAGGCCGATGCGTGCGAAGGCTTGCAAGAAGATCGCGCTCTCGGTGGCAATTACAACGTCTGCGGCTAGCGCAAGGGCTGTCCCTGCCCCGGCAGCGGCACCGTTGACGGCCGCGATGACGGGGATTGGTGCGTCTACCATCGCGCGGATCATTGGCATGTATTCGTCGCGCAATGTCCGTTCCAGGTCGGTGTTCGCGACTGTGGCGCGATCGCCAAGGTCCTGGCCCGAGCAGAACGCATCGCCGGTGCCAGTAATGACGAGGGCACGCATGGTGAGGCTGAGAGCTTTGACGGCGTGAAGAATTTCCGCGCGCATCTGCGTGTTGAATGCGTTCTTTACCTCGGGGCGGTTCAGCGCAATGACGCCGTAGCCGCCGGTTTCAGTGACGCGGATGGTTTGATAGTCCATAGGAATTCCTTTTAACGCTCTGGCATCACATAAGTGAACTGAACGGTTCGGAAAAGTCCAAACGCGACGTTAGTCGTCCATAAGTTGGCTGAGGCGAGATTTTTCTGCGTCCGAAAGGGTGTCAGGAGCAGCTTCGGGGCGTCTGCGGCGAATATAGACGGCTGCGATCCCGAAGGCTGCAAGGAACATCGCCGGGCCTGCAATCCAAAGGATCAGGGTAGAGCCAGTTGCGCGTGGAGTCAGCAGCACGTATTCGCCATAGCGCGCAACGATGAAGTCAATTGTCTCGTCGTTGGTATCACCTGCAACGAGACGCTCGCGGACCAAAAGGCGCAGGTCGCGGGCCAGTTCTGCGTCGCTTTCGTCGATGCTTTCGTTGCGGCAGACGAGGCAACGGAGGTTCTTCGACATTTCCCGGGCGCGTTCTTCTAACGCCGGATCGTCGAGGATTTCGTTGGGTTGCACCGCCAATGCCGGCGTGGCGATGGCAAGTGCAATGGTTAAAATCAACACACGGATCATTCGGCTGGGACCCCGCCTGAAGCTTTTGGCGTTTTGCGCGCGCCAGCCGCGACGCGGAAGCGACGGTCCGTCAGAGACAAGAGCCCGCCGAGCGACATGATGATCGCGCCCGCCCAGATCCAGCTGGCGAAGGGTTTGACGAAGGTGCGGACTGACCATCCGCCGTTGCCTTGCGGATCGCCGATGACGAGGTAGAGGTCACGGAAGATGCCGTTGTCTATGGCTGCTTCCGTGGTTGGCATGTTGGCAACGGGATAGATGCGTTTTTCAGGGAACAACGTGGTGACTTCAGCGCCGTTTCGATCGACGCGCATTTCCGCCATGGTCGAGATATAGTTCGGGCCCTCGAGTTGTCGCACGTCCACGAGGGTCACCTCATAGGCCCCAACGCGGAAGCTCTCACCGGGTTTAGCGACGCGGATATCCTCGATTTGCCAAGCAGTAATGGCGGCAATGCCGATGAAAGTGATTCCAAGGCCCGCATGTGCTGTGACTCGGCCCATGTCAGCGCGTGGCAGGTGGATGAGACGACGGAGCTTGGCTGCTGCCCCTCCCCGTCCTGTGCGTTGCAACAGATCGACGCCTGCTCCGAAGACAAGCCAGGTGCCCAAGGCCACCCCAATCGGGGCGATCATCGAGCGCTCGGTCTGAACGGTCCAGACGATGGCGACGACCGCGAAGGCGGCAGCAAGGACGCCATAAAGCGGGCGTATGGTATTGGCCAGTTTCGCGCGCTTCCAGGGCAGCATCGAACCGATGGGTAGGATGATTGCCAGCGCCATCATGAAGGGAGTGAAAGCGGCGTCAAAAAACGGCGAGCCGACCGAGAGCTTTCGGTCCCAGAGGAGTTCGGCGACCAGCGGCCAGATCGTACCTAGGAAAACAACAAACGTGGCGACCGCGAGCAGGACATTGTTGGCGACAAGAGCACTTTCACGGCTTACAAGGCTGAACACACCTTTCGCCTGCAACTGGCCTGCGCGCGCCGCGTAGAGCGTCAGCGCGCCCCCCATGAAAAAGGCGGTGATCAACAAGAGGTAGACGCCGCGTTCGGGGTCATTGGCAAAGGCGTGGACGGATGTAAGCACACCGGATCGCACGATGAACGCGCCGATCAGCGAGAAGCCGAATGCGAGAATTGCCAGCAGGATCGTCCAGCTTTTCAACGCCTCGCGCTTTTCAACAACAATGGCCGAATGCAAAAGGGCTGCGGCAATGAGCCATGGCATGAAGGACGCGTTTTCGACCGGATCCCAAAACCAGAAACCGCCCCATCCAAGCTCGTAGTAGGCCCACCAGCTTCCAAGTGCGATGCCGATGGTGAGGTTCAGCCATGCCAATAATGTCCATGGCCGGACCCAGCGGCCCCAGGCGGCGTCGACGCGGCCCTCGATCAGAGCGGCGACGGCGAAAGAGAAGCTCATCGAGAGGCCGACGTAGCCGATGTAGAGAAATGGCGGATGGAACGCGAGGCCGGGGTCCTGCAGGAGTGGGTTTAGATCCTGGCCATTCAGGGGCGGGAATTCCAAGCGCTCGAATGGGTTCGACGTGAAGATAAGAAATGTCAAAAAAGCAACGCCAACAGAGGCTTGCACCCCAAGAACACGGGCACGCAGCCGGTCTGGAAGATTCCCTCCGAACCACGCCGCTAGCGCTCCGAAGAAGGCGAGGATCACGCACCAAAGCAGCATAGAGCCTTCGTGGTTGCCCCATACTCCGCTGATTTTATAGAGCATCGGTTTGGCAGTGTGGCTATTGGCTACGACAAGGCGGAGCGAGAAGTCCGAGGTGACGAAGGCGTATGTGAGGGCCGCAAACGAAAAGCCCAAAAGAAAGAATTGAACCGTTGCGGCGGGTTCGGCCACTGCCATCCAGCCGCGCCAACCTTTGTGGGCGCCGACGAGTGGCATGACCGTCTGAACGACGGCAACCAGAAGGGCAAGAATCAGGGTGAAGTGGCCAAGTTCGATAAACATGAGACACACAGTAGAGCGCGCGCAAGGAGAGGCCAAGAGCGCGGGACGCTTCGTCGCGGTTTGGTGACGCGGGCGTGAGAAAATCTGATCAGTCCGTCTCGTTTTGCGCAGAATGGCTTTCGTTCCAAACGCGCCGAACACCTGTAAAGCCGGCGGGAACAACACGAGAAGGCCGCCGGTCAGACCGATATCTGCGTCAAAGCTTTGAGAGCGCTGATGGTGCAGGGACATATCGCAGATGAAGACCCCGACAATCAATGTCGAGAGGACGACAAGCATCAGCAAATACTCTTGAGACGCTCCTTGGGATAGTTGAAACGCCGTGCAGCCACATACGGCTATGTCGACACCGCCTTGCGCGCGCGGGCGCAGGTCAGAACCCGCGCATCCGCCTCGTTGACGCAGACATCACTGTTCAGATCAAGGCGGAGCCGCCGCATAGTGTGTGTATCGTAACACCGAAATTGGTTTCCCCGCCGGGGCCAGACGGGTCTTTCATGCACCCGCCTTCGCGGGTCAGGATGGCGTCTACAATGAAGTGGACTGTGTTGGTATCAATCCGTTTCCCTTGGTCTGGACTGTTGCGCCAGAACGTCCGGGAAAAGAATGGGCCAGTACCTAACCGTTCGGGTCTTGGTAAACGCCTTGGGCTTTCAAAGCGTCAATGACCTCGGATGGCATATAGGTTTCGTCATGGCGAGCCAAAATTTCCGAGGCCTCGAACACGCCATCAATATAACGACCCGTGCCGACCATGCCCTCGCCTTCGCCAAAAAGGTCGGGAAGAACGCCGGTATATGATACTGGAATAGTGGCACCGCCGTCGGTGACAGCAAACGTGATTGTTTCACCCTGCCCGCGTATCAAGGTGCCGTCAGCCACAAGCCCGCCTATGCGAAACACCTCTGTAGCCGGGGGGGGCGTTTCGGCGATCTCGGACGGTGAGCGAAAAAACTGAAGCGCATCAGGCGCTGCAATGTAAAAGGCAGTGAATGAGGCGATCATCGCGGCAAACGCCAGCACGATGACCTGTATTCGGCGTTGCTTTTTAAGACCCTTCATCATCTCTTCTTCTTGGTCAAAATACTCTGGCGAGATTGAGGGGCAAAGCCCCTCGTTCCCAAAGTCAGATAATCACGGATAAACAGGTGCTGCCATGAGACCAGTCGTCTCATCTTCGCCCAGCATCAGGTTAGCGTTCTGGATGGCCTGCCCCGACGAACCCTTGGTGAGGTTGTCGAGTGTCGCAATCACCGTGACGCGACCCGCGATGCGATCCCCTGCCACACCGATATGGCAGAAATTCGAGGCACGCACGTCCTTCATCTGCGGCATTTCCCCCATCGGAAGAACTTGAATGAAAGGCTCGTTTACATAGGCTTTGGACAAAGTCTGGAAAGCGATCTCAGGGTCGCCTTTCAGGTAGCAAGTCATCACAATGCCACGCGTGGCCGGGATCAGATGCGGGGTCAGCTGCACACGTATGTCATGGCCTGCGATCGCGGAGAACTCCTGATCGAACTCGCCAAGATGACGATGGGTGCCACCGACAGAGTAGGCTTTGACGTTTTCGCTCATCTCGGATGACAAAAGATGTTCTTTCAGCGAACGGCCCGCACCTGATGAGGCCGCTTTGAGGTCCATGATAATGTCATCAAAGTCTATGACCCCGGCTTCAATCAAGGGGCGCAGCGCGAACTGCCCAGTTGCCGCGTTGCATCCAGTACCCGC
>NZ_JBVCWP010000153.1:0-9511 GCF_057460485.1 Boseongicola sp. | reverse complement strand
GGACCCTTATTACCAGCAGGGCGGCGATATGGTTCGGGTAGGTGGTCTTGGTTATCGGATCGACGTCACCAAACCTCAGGGCAGTCGCATCACCGAGATGACTCTTTTGAAAACGGGTGAGCGGATCGATGCGGCCAAGACCTATCGGGTAGCAGGTTGGGCCAGTGTAAACGAAAGCACGGAAGGCCCGGCGATTTGGGATGTCGTTGAATCCCACATATCAAAGCAAGGCACGATTTCACTGGACCCCAATAACAGCGTTCAAGTGGTGGGCGCATAACGCAACCAAAGGGAGTGAAGACGATGATGAAGCGATTGGTAACGGCAGCGGCTCCTGCAACGGTTATTGCGACAGGTGTCTGGGCTGAAGGGCAGACACATTTTGTTGCGGTACACGTCGATCAAAACGACCCGCAAGTTATGAACGAAAGGGCCGGAAAAGACGTTCCGTTGATGGATGAAGCCAACATGGTTCCGTCGGGCGTCGTGCGGCTGATTGAATTGCAGGAACAGGATTACGCCTACATCCGTCCCTGACGTACGGTTTTTGGATGGGTCGGAGACGAAAAAAGACCAAAGGAGCCATTTGAAATGTCTAACGAATACAAGGGCAAAGCTCCGTCCCGTCGCGCATTTTTGCGCGGGGCGGCTGCGGCAAGTGCTGGAGTTGTCGCCGCAAGCAGTGCCAAAGCCGCGACACCTGACCCGTTAATCACGGAAATCCAACCTTGGGCGCAGGAGCTGGGCGATGGTGTGGATGCGGTGCGTTATGGCTTGCCGATTGAGTTCGAAGGCGATGTGGTGCGGCGCAATGTCGAATGGCTGACAGCTGATACGATCAGCTCGATCAACTTTACGCCGATCCATGCGCTTGATGGAACGATTACGCCACAAGGGTGTGCGTTTGAGCGTCACCATTCCGGAGCCATAGAGCTTCGCAAAGAAGACTACCGCCTGATGGTAAACGGGCTTGTCGATACTCCGCTGATCTTCAGCTACGCTGATCTGGAGCGTTTCCCCCGCGAGAACCACGTCTATTTCTGCGAGTGCGCTGCAAACACCGGCATGGAATGGGCCGGTGCTCAATTGAATGGTGCGCAATTCACCCACGGTATGATCCACAACATGGAATACACCGGGGTATCGCTACGCACTATTCTGGAAGAGGCTGGGCTTGGGGCTGCGGGCGACCTGAAAGACAAGTGGGTCTTTGTTGAGGGTGCCGATGCATCTTCCAATGGCCGATCCCTCCCGATGGAAAAAGCACTTGATGACGTTTTGGTGGCGTTCAAGGCAAATGGCGAGGCGCTTCGCAAGGAGCATGGGTATCCGGTCCGGCTGGTTGTTCCGGGCTGGGAAGGCAACATGTGGGTTAAGTGGATTCGCCGGATCGAGGTGATGGACGGCCCCGTTGAAAGCCGCGAAGAAACCAGTAAGTACACCGACACTTTGGCGGATGGGACAAGCCGCAAGTGGACTTGGGAGATGGATGCAAAATCTGTTGTCACAAGTCCAAGTCCGCAATCGCCGGTCACGCATGGCAACGGTCCTTTGGTGATCACTGGCCTTGCGTGGTCGGGCCGCGGTGCCATTTCCCGCGTTGATGTGTCGAAAGATGGGGGCATGACATGGGAAACCGCACGGTTGGCCAAGCCCGGTGAGAAAATGGCGCTGACCCGGTTCTATCTCGATACCGAGTGGGATGGTTCCGAGATGCTGCTTCAATCGCGGGCGATGGACGATACGGGATACGTTCAGCCGACCAAGGCTCAGTTGCGCGAGGTGCGCGGGCTGAACTCGATTTATCACAACAACTGCATTCAGACATGGTTGGTGCGCGAAAACGGTGAGGCGGAAAATGTCGAAGTTTCTTAATTTTACAGCGCTTTCTGTCGCGATTGTCATAGGTTCTGGGCCTGTCTGGGCGGATAAGTTCGGTCTTGGGCGACCGGCTTTGGCAGAAGAGGTATCTGCTTGGAATTGGGACGTTAGTCCAACGGGGGCGGGGCTCCCTGTCGGGTCCGGCGATGCGATCGACGGCGAAGAGATTTTTGCCGAGCAGTGCGCGTCTTGCCATGGGGATTTTGCCGAAGGGATCGGCAATTGGCCGAAGCTTGCCGGGGGCGCGGACACGCTTGATCGCGAAGACCCTCTCAAGACCGTTGGGTCTTATTGGCCGCATCTAACGACAGCCTTTGATTATGTGAAGCGGTCGATGCCATTCGGGTATGCCGGGTCGCTGAGCGATGATGAGGTCTATGCGATCGTCGCATATATTCTCTACTCCAACGATCTGATTGAAGACGATTTCGTGCTGTCGAATGAAACGCTGCTTGATGTTGAAATGCCGAATGCGGGCGGTTTCATCGTCGATGATCGAGCAGAGACGGAGTACGCCATTTGGACTGTTGAGCCTTGCATGGAAAATTGTAAGGACGGCGTTGAAATCACGATGCGGGCGACCATTCTTGACGTCACACCGGATCAGAATGTTGACGCTTCAGGCGGCGCCAGCGTGGTTTCGGTGACTGCACAGAGTGAGGAAGCCCCGGCAGTAGAGCCTGCCGTTGAAGAGGTTTCGGTTGCAGCTTTCGATCCAGGTCTGGCTGAGACCGGTGAAAAAGTGTTTGGCAAGTGCAAAGCCTGCCACCAGATCGGTGAAGGTGCAAAAAACCGCGCTGGCCCGGTCCTGACGGGTATTGTTGGTAGCCCGGCGGGAGGCGTCGATGGGTTCAAAAAATACTCCAGGCCAATGGTGGCCGCAGCCGCTGCAGGGCTGATCTGGACCGAGGAAGAGCTTTCGGCGTTCATCGCTGACCCTCGTGGGTACATGAAGGGCACAAAGATGTCGTTCAGAGGGCTGAGCGACGAGGACGACCGTGCTGCGCTGATCGAGTTCTTGAAGTCAGTCGAGGGCTAATGGATGCGTGTTTTTCGCGCAAGTTCAGTTTTTCTAGCCCTCACCCTTTCGGCCGGGAACGCTCTGGCCAGCGAATTGGGAGATGCAGATCGCGGAGAGGCGGCCTTTGCTCAATGCAAAGGATGTCATCAGGTGGGACAGGGTGCCAAGGATAGGATTGGCCCGAATCTCAATGGTATTTTCGGGCGCCGCGCTGGTGCTATTGAAGGGTTCTCCTATTCAAAAAGCATGGCGCGGGCCGGGGCTGACACCCTCATCTGGACTCAGGACACTCTGGATGCGTTCGTTGAAAATCCCAAGGCATTGGTGTCGCGCACACGGATGAGTTTTAGGGGCATCAAAGACCCCGTTGAGCGCTTGGATTTACTTGCCTATCTCCGCCGCTTTTCCGACGACCCTTCGAACATCCCAGAAGCTGAGCCAACCGCGAGTGGTACGGATCACAACGTTGATCCCGCGATTTTGGCAATCCAAGGCGACCCGGAGTACGGTGAGTATCTCTCGAATGAATGCACGACGTGCCACCAAGTGGATGGGGGCGATGATGGTATCCCGTCGATCACACGCTGGCCGGAGGAGGACTTTGTCGTGGCTATGCACGCCTATAAAGAAAAGATCCGGCCGCATCCGGTGATGCAGATGATGGCCGGACGACTATCAGACGAAGAGATCGCGTCATTGGCCGCATTTTTTAAGGATATCGAATAAGTTTTAAGGGAGGTACGAAAATGAATATCAACAGACGTGTTCTAATTGGCTCGGGAGCCGCTGCGGCAATGCTGGCTGCGCCAATGGTGCGAGCGGCTGGTCATGGCAAGCCACGTGTCGTCGTAGTTGGCGGTGGTGCAGGCGGTGCAACGGCTGCCCGTTACATTGCGAAAGACAGCGAAGGTGAAATCAGCGTCACGCTTATTGAACCAACGCGCAAGTATTACACTTGTTTCTTCTCAAACCTTTACCTTGGTGGCTTTAAGCAGATCGAGGATATTGGTCACAGTTACGGCACTTTGGCCGCTGGCGGCGTGAACGTTGTCCACGACTGGGCCATTGGTGTCGATCGGGACGCCAAAACCGTTTCGCTCGCAGGAGGGGGAACGGTTGGGTATGACAAGCTGATCCTGTCTCCAGGTATTGATTTCGTGGCAGGGGCCGTCGAAGGTTGGGACCTGTCGGCACAAAACGCGATGCCACATGCCTACAAGGCAGGGTCGCAGAGCGAGTTGTTGAAAGCCCAGCTTGAAGCGATGCCGCAGGGTGGAACTTTTGCAATGGTTGCGCCGCCAAATCCGTACCGGTGCCCACCGGGGCCGTATGAGCGGGTTTCGATGGTTGCGCATTTCTTGAAGGCGAACAATCCAACGGCAAAAATCATCGTCGCGGATCCAAAGGAAAAGTTTTCGAAACAAGCACTTTTTCAGGAAGGTTGGGCAAACCACTATGCTGGTATGGTCGATTGGATCGGCGCGGACTTTGGAGGCGGTGAGGTCTCGGTTGACCCCAATGCCATGAGCGTGACGATCGATGGTGAAGAAACCAAGGTTGATGTCTGTAATGTCATCCCAGCGATGAAGGCCGGGCGGATTGCAGAATTGGCTGGTGTCACGGACGGCAATTGGGCGCCGGTGAATGCTGCTGACATGTCGGCCAAGGCCGATCCCGACATTCACGTGCTTGGCGACGCCGCCAGTCAGGGCGACATGCCAAAGTCTGGCTATTCGGCCAACAGCCAGGCGAAGGTCTGCGCGAATGCAGTGCGAGGGGCCCTTACCGGAACGCGCGTCTTCCCGGCGAAATTTGCCAATACCTGCTGGTCGCTGATTGACACCAATGACGGTGTAAAGGTGGGTGCAACCTATGAGGCGACAGACGAAAAGATCGCCAAGGTTGATGGGTTCATCTCGGCCACGGGAGAGAGCGCCGAGTTGCGCAAGGCAACCTATGAGGAATCTGAAGGTTGGTATGCCGGTATCACGGCTGACATGTTTGGCTGACTAAAGGTTTGCGGGGCCTTGATGTAGGTCAGGGCCCGGCTCCCAACGGCGTCTAGAATGAACACACAAAAAGGAGGATAAGAAAATGAAGGGTCTTTTCATAGGTGGTCTTCTTAGTCTCGCCGGTGCGGTCGCGCATGCTGAAGGTGGGTCCACGGTTTACGATTTCGACGGATCATTCGACGATGCCACATTCGGTGTTGAAAGCGCGATTGTCGGTCAAGGCTTGGTGATCGACTATGTCAGCCACACCGGGGAAATGCTTAATCGCACGGCCGAAGATGTAGGCAGTTCCACGAAGCTTTTCGAGGCCGCCGACATATTCGTTTTCTGCTCGGCAGTTCTGTCACGCAAAGTCATGGAAGCTGACCCAATGAACATTGCGCATTGTCCGTACGGGATTTTCGTGGCCGAGCGCGAGGGCAAAGTCATGGTGGGGTATCGGAATTATCCTGAAGGGCCGATGCAACAGGTGCAGACGCTGTTGGATGAAATCGTCCGAGAGGCAGTGGGGAAGTAATGAATTACCAGAATTTCTTCAAAGAGGCGCTGAATGAGTTGCGCGATCAGGGCAACTACCGCGTCTTTGCAGATCTGGAGCGCCATTGTGGTGACTTTCCGCGCGCGACTGCGCGCGCGGAAGTGATTTCTGATGTGACGATCTGGTGTTCGAACGACTATCTTGGGATGGGACAGCACCCCGGTGTTCTAGCCGCGATGCATGATGCACTTGATCGTTGCGGGGCTGGGGCAGGTGGAACCCGAAATATTTCGGGGACAACGCACGAACACGTCCTTTTGGAAGCAGAACTTGCAGATTTGCACGGCAAAGAAGCGGCTCTTTTGTTCACGTCCGGTTACGTTTCAAACTGGGCGGTGCTTGGAACGCTTGCATCGCGCATCCCCGATTGTGTTGTTTTGTCTGATGCGCTGAACCATGCTTCGATGATCGAGGGTATTCGGCATTCAAAGGCCGAGTGCATGATCTGGAAGCACAACGATCTGGCCGATCTAGAAGCCAAGCTGAAATCCCTTCCCCTAGACCGTCCTAAGCTCATAGCATTCGAGAGCGTTTACTCGATGGACGGCGACATCTCCCCTGTCAGTAAAATTTGCGATCTGGCGGATCGATACAATGCGATGACTTATCTGGATGAGGTGCACGCAGTTGGGCTTTACGGGCCGCGCGGTGGCGGTATCGCCGAGCGTGAGGGCCTGATGGATCGCCTGACGGTGATCGAGGGCACTCTTGGAAAGGCGTTTGGCGTTGTCGGAGGATATATCGCAGCATCTGCGGAGCTGTGTGACTTTGTGCGCAGCTTTTCCAGTGGATTTATATTCACAACGGCTTTGCCGCCTGCTGTTGTCGCGGGCGCAGCCGCTTCTGTGCGGCATCTGAAGGAAAGTACCGCCGAGCGTGAGCAGCAGAAAGTGCAGGTCGCAAAGGTGCGCGAGCGGCTGGATGCATTGGGCATTCCGCATGTTTCAAATCTATCCCACATCATACCAGTCATGGTCGGTGATCCGGTCAAGTGTAAGTTCATTTCCGATATTCTGCTGGCCGAATATGGCGTGTATATCCAGCCAATCAATTACCCAACTGTTCCGAAAGGGACAGAGCGCTTGAGGATTACGCCGTCACCGGTTCACACCGATGCGGATATCGATCATCTGATTGGCGCGTTGGGAGACCTATGGACTCAGTGCGAACTGTCGCGGATGCCGATGGCGGCTCAGTAGATTACGCCGCGCCATGAATGGCATGCGCTTTGCTGCTCATGAAGATGAGGGTGCCAATGGCCCCGATCCACATGCAGAAAAGTGCGAGCCAAGCAGTGAGTGCAAATATTGCCCCGCCAGACATACCGGCGCCGACAGCGCAGCCGCCGGCAAGCATAGAGCCAAAACCCATTAGAACACCGCCGAGAAGGTAGCGCTCCATCGGTGTGTCGGGGCCAAATCGCTGGAGCTGTGCTTCTTTGGTTGCCAGCGCCATGCCTGCCGCGCCAAGAAATACGCCTGGCACGAGGCCTGATCCGAACTCAAGCGGCAGCCCGCGTTCATTGATCAGTCCCATCAACGTATCGGTCGAGGGGCCGGTGAATGTGATGGATGACACAGCCACGACTTCGAAAGAGTGCGATGCCACAAGGTAGGTCGCCCAGCAACCAGCTCCAACAGCCACGCCAACGATTACAGCGGCTGCGATACGGCTTGGTTTTATGGATCGATGAACGGCTAGCCATAGAGAAAAGATGAGTGCCAAGGACGCTACGCTCGCGAGCGTACTTGAAGAAAAACCAAATTGGCTGGCAAGATCGCGCGGGGCGCCGCCAGAAATTGGCCAGAGTGATGCCAGGTATTCGCGAAAGGGCGAAAGAAATCCGCGCAACGACGCCTGCGCTGCGAGAGTCAGAACCAACCCGGTCACGATGGCGCGCAAGTTTCCCGTGGCGGACAGAACCAAAAGGCGGCTTGCGCACCCTCGCCAAAATCATGCCGATCCCAAACATAAGCCCGCCGATAACTGCGCCTGACAAGCTGCCGGTCGCTGCGATCTGGCGTGATCCTGAAACATCAAGATAGCCAATGGCGATTAGGATCTGGACCGACAGCACAGCGGCAAAAAAGGCAAGAAACCAAATAGCCATGCGGGGGCCAAGGGTGGACTGTGAAAGTTCGATAGTGGCGGCGCGCAGGCAAAACTGCGAGTGCTGCGCGGCTGCCCCAAACATGAATCCTATTAGCAGCGCTGCTGTAAAAAGAACCGAGCCCTCGCTAAAACGATCAATCAGATTTTCCAATGTTGCCGGTCCCCGCTTTCAAATCAATTTCTGAAGAAACCGCCCTGAAAAGACCTTGATGCACGTCAATTGACGTCTTGAAGGTCCGGAAAAATCACTCAAATTCCATCTGTTCAAAGACGCGGCCCGCGTTTTTCGTGGCTAGCTCTTCAAACGTGTCAAGGTGAGCATAGGGCGACTGATCGACATAGTAGGCGTCGGCAAGATCCCCGCCTTCTTCAAGGTGCGCACCGATCTTTTCGCGGAGATAGATCAGGTAGTCCCTGGTATATCTGCGCACTTGATCCATATTTGTCGGATGTCCATGACCCGGAATGACATACGTGGCGCCCAATGCCTCGAATTTGCTGTCCCAGGTTTCGATCCAATCAGCAGTCACCGTGTGTTCAAAGATTGGGAGCAAACGTTCGTGGAACGCCACATCACCAGAAATGACGAGGCTTTTGCCCGGAAGCCACACGACAATATCGCCGGGGCTGTGCGCCGGGCCCAGATGGCGTGCTTCAATCCGTGTGTCGCCCAGTTCAACGATATATTCATCCTCGAAGGTTTCATCCGGCATCACCAGCCGGGTTTGGCCGGCGCGGTCCTTCAGACGGTCCTGAGCTGCAAGAAGCGACCCTGGTCCATAGGCTTCAAACTCTGCCGCTGCAGCGGCATGGGAAACGATCTTAACGCCCTGATCTGCCCAATAGGAATTCCCCAGCATGGCATGGCCCTGGCCGTTTTCGTCAAAAACGAGTATGACAGGCTTGTCGGTGACGTTTTTGACCTCATTATGCAGGGCTTCGGCGAGCTGATAAGAGCCACCACCGTTGACAACCACGACGCCTTCGTCGGTCACGATAAAACTCAGGTTATTGTTGTGCCCGCCGTTTTCATACGTGGGGGGAGCGGTGGCACCAATGGCGGAGAAGACGCCGGGGATGACTTCAATGGGTTTGGAATAGAGAACAGACCCCGGATACTGATCGGGAATATCCTCGCTTGCCAACGCTGGTACGGCGAAGAGCAGAGCTGAAACTATCAAGGCGCGCATTATGTTTCCTCTGAAATGAACCTGAACCCATCGGCCGATGCCTCGGCGCGCCCGATGCCGCCGCCGGGTAGGTGAAAGCCGATGATCTTCATCTTCTCGCCCACAATCCGATCAAACAGCCGTCGTCGCGTGGCGGCGGCCATAACGGCATTCTGATCTGAACCGCTGTGCCATTCTGGCCGGCGAAACGCGATGTGATGATTGCCGATCGCATCCCCAAGAATCAACGCGCTGTCAGAGCCATTGCGGATTTCAAAACTCATGTGTCCGGGTGTGTGGCCGTTGGTTGCAAATGCTGCAATTCCCGGCAGAATCTCTTGGCCGTCATCGAAGAGTTCTACTGTGTCTTCAATGGTTTCCATGCGCCGTTTTGCACCGACCGCAAAGGCGGCCCGAGCGTCCCCGATTGTGTTTACAGTCTCGGCATCCCACCAGTAATCCCATTCGTGGCGGCCCATCATATAGGTGGCCTGCGTGAAAACCAGATCGCCGAAGTCGTCTAGCAAACCCCAGATATGATCCGGATGTGCATGGGTGAAAACGACATGTGTTACATCTTCAGGCACGACGCCCGCGGCATCGAGACTGTCAATCAATGCGCCGGCGCTTGGCATAAAGTCAGGCCCCGACCCAACGTCAAATAGAATGGTATTTTGGCCATCCTGATAAAGCGTGACATTGCATTCTGGTTCCAGGCGTTCGCTTGATACACCCATCTCGTTCAAAAGCGGTGAGAGCTCATCTTTCGGCATTGGCT
>NZ_JBVCWP010000152.1:0-9512 GCF_057460485.1 Boseongicola sp. | reverse complement strand
TGGAATGACTGAAGAAATGCGAGCGCATCCTTGGATGGCCAACGCGGCCCCCGGAGCACTTCAAGCGATGTTGGACGAAATTGGGGCAGATTCTGCAAGGGAGCTTTTTGAGCAGATACCCGAGGACCACTTCCGCACCACACCGCTGAACTTTCCACCCGCTTTGTCATCCGAAATCGAGTTAAAGCGTGACCTTCTGAGTAAGCTGAAGAAAAACGAGGATTGTGAGGCAAACCTCAGCTTTCTCGGCGCCGGCGTCTGGCAGCACCATGTCCCCGCCATCGTTGACGAGATCGTGGGCAGGACCGAGTTCGCGACCAACGTCTGGGGCAGCTATCAGTCGGATCACGGACGCAATCAGGCCTGGTTCGAGTTCTCGTCGCAACTTGGTGCTCTTTTGAACCTCGATGTTGTTCAACTGCCGGTCTATTCGTGGGGCTGTGCCAACGGCCATGCCGTGCGGATGGCGCAACGGATTACCGGGCGCAATAAAGTGCTGGTTTCGCAGCTTTCTGACCCCGAGCGCCTATCGGTCCTGCGCACGTATTGCCAACCGACGGCAATGGAAAGTCACATCGAGGTTGTCATGGTCGATGTGCATTCGACAAACGGCCGAATGGACTTAGACGATCTAAAATCGAAGCTCGGCGACGGCGTGGCAGCAGTCTATTTTGAGAACCCGTCCTATTTGGGCACAATCGAGTCTGAAGCCGCCGAGATCGCACGGCTGGCCCGCGCAGCGGGAGCCGAAACCATTGTCGGCATCGATCCCGTGTCCTTGGGCGTGATTACGGCACCGGGCGATTACGGGGCCGACATTGTGACCGGGCCAGTACAGCCCTTGGGTGTCCATATGCAGTGTGGCGGCGGCGTGGGCGGGTTCATCGCGTCACGCGACGAAGCGAAATACGTACTGGAATACAACGGCTTTCTTGTTTCGATTGCCGAGACGCTGAAGGAGGGCGAAATGGGTTTCGGCCTCGCCTGTCCGCACCAGAACTCTTACGGCTCTCGCGAAGACGGCAAAGACTGGACGGGCAACTCGACATATCTTTGGGCGATCGCTGGCGCGGTCTACATGAGCCTTCTGGGTCCCGAGGGATTTCGCGAACTGGGAACTCTGATAGTAAGTCGCGCCCGCTATGCAGCAAAGCTTCTGTCCGAGGTCCCGGGGATTAAAATCGTCTGGCCCGACACGACCTTCAAGGAGTTCGTCGTAAACTTCGACGACACAGGCCGCACGGTTGCGGACGTGAATGATGCACTTCGTGCGCGCGGTATCTTCGGCGGCAAAGATATCTCGGATGAAGAGAACGGGCTTGGTCAGTCGGCACTTTACTGCGTGACCGAAGTCCACACCGCCGCCGATATCCGCGCATTGGTCCATACGCTCAAGGAGGTCCTGAAATGACCCGAATCCCCGAGTTTCACGCCGCCAAATGGAACGAGCCAGTGGTCATGGAGATGGGTCGCCCGGGCGCACGTGGTCAGTTATTTCCCGCCCCCGAGGACGAGGTGACAAAGGCCGTCGGCACTGACCTTATCCCCCATGCCATGGTGCGCAAGGATCGGGCCGAACTGCCCGAAATAACGGAGTTCGAGGCACAAAGACACTATCTTCATCTCAGCCAGATGACGCTTGGCATGATGGGCATCAGCCTTTTTGGCACCTGCACCATGAAGTACAACTCTAAGACAGCTGAATACGCGACACTTCGGCCCGAAGTGGCTGAACTTCACCCCTACCAACATCCCGACACCCTGCAAGGTGTGCTTGAAATCATCCACGACTTCGATTGTATGCTCCGCAGTCTTTCGGGGATGGATCAATTCATCTTTCAGGCAGGTGGAGGGGCCGACGCAGCCTATACGATGACCGCTGTTGCGCGTGCCTATTGGCAAGATCGCGGGATGCTTGGCCAGCGGACGGAAATGGTTACCTCAGCACAATCGCATCCGTGCAACCCGGCCACTGCGGCGGCTGCGGGCTTCAAGGTGGTGAACCTGCCTTTGGAGGAGAACGGCTATCCGTCACTTGAGGCACTAAAGGCAGCGGTCAGCGACAAGACCGCGCTGATCATGCTCAACAACCCCGACGACATGGGCATCTACAACCCCGAGATCAAAGAGTGGGTTAAGGTGGCAAAAAAGGCAGGTGCACTTTGCTTTTACGATCACGCCAACTTTAATGGGGTCATGGGTAAGCTTTCAGCGCGTGAGCTTGGCTTTGACGCATGTATGTTCATGCTACACAAGACTTTCGGCGCTCCCAAAGCGGGCGGTGGACCTGCTGTCGGCGCCTATGGATGTACGGACGAGTTAGCCCCCTATTTGCCCTGCCCTGTAATCGTGCAGGACGGTGCGCTTTATGTGCTTGACGAGGACCGTCCAAAATCTTGCGGCAAGGTCCGAGAGTTCTGGGGGAATGTTCCTCAGGTCGTAAAAGCTTATGCTTGGGCGCGGTCCATGGGGGCCGAAGGTATTCAGCTCGCTTCGGACATCTCGGTCGTTGCCAACAACTATATGGACAAAAAGCTGGCGGAGATTCCGGGGCTGGAAATCTCTAATCCCTCAATCGATCTGTGGCGGATGGAAATGACGCGCTGGTCTCTTGGTCCCCTGACTGAGGCGACCGGCGTTACCACGGTTGATTTCGCCAACCGGATGGCTGACTACGGTATCGACCCCTACTGGATGAGCCATGAGCCATGGATTGTGGCTGAACCCTTCACCCCGGAAGCAGGCGAGCTGTGGTCAAAAGAAGACATTGATACGTGGATCGGCGTTATCGCTCAGATCGCGGAGGAGGCGCGCACCAATCCCGAGCTGGTGAAGACCGCGCCGCACAATCAGGCCATCGCACAAGTGAAGGGCGATGTCTTTGAAGACCCGGCCAAATGGGCAATGACCTGGAGGGCCCACGTTCGAAAGAGCGGGCTTCAAGACAAAGCCAATGGTGCCGCCTGAGCCATGCAGGTGCATGCGTCAGTCGGCAAGGACAGATATTCCGGCCAAATCAAATTCTGGTGGTCGCCCCATTACCGTGTCTGCAATGACGCGCGCTGTCATGGGGCCAGCGCTGAAGCCGACCCACGGAAACAGCGCCAGATAGAATCCAGGCATCTGCGGCGCCTCGCCGATGATGGGACGCCAGTCGACGGTGCCGTTGACCCATGCAGTCCAGCTACGCAACGTGCGCGCTTGCCCAAGATTTGGGACCACTCCAGCCGCCATGGCCATGTTGCCCGCAAAGTTCGCGGGGTTAGTGGAAAGACCACCGTCTGGCCGTATTTGCGCCGCCCATCCCCCGCCAATGATGCACCCTCCGTTTGCCGCCTGCTTCAACGACAGCTTTCCGGCGGCGGAATAGATCAGGTGTGGGATCAAGGGGGCCACGGGCTCGGTCACCGTGACCTGAAGGGGAAAGCCGCCGAGGTCGATTTTCATGTTGACCATTGCCGCAACTTTGGCGGCATTCGCACCGGCTGCATTGACAATCCTGTCGGCGAGATACGGACCCTGCGACGTGTGCACTTCAAACGCCCCAGCCCGCCCGGTGATGCCGCGAACCGTAACGCCGCAAAGGATCTCAGCACCGGCCTTTTGCGCAGCAGCTGCCATCGCGGGCGTCGCGCGCAGAGGGTTTGCTTTCCCTTCACCCGCACAGAACCCGCCGCCAATGGCTCTGTCCGAGAGGTAAGGTGCAACGCGACGCAGGGACTCGCGATCAAGGATAGAAGTGTCGATCCCAACACTGGCTTCAATTGCTGCTTTGGCCTCGATGAAGCGCATTTGCTCCGACGTGCGCGCAACCACGATTCCGCCACCCAGCTTCACATTCAGGTCCTCGCCCAAGGCGTCGCCCAAATCCGTCCACATCCCGATCGACGCCTGCAAGAACCGAAGAGTCGGCGCATAAGAGCGCGCCCATTCCTCTCCGTACTTGACGAATTCCGGGTACTGAATTTGCAGATGCAACGACCCTGCATTGGCGCCCGACGCCTGCGCACCAAGTTCTCCCGCTTCGAGAAGAGTCACCTTCGTGCCCTCGCGCGCCAGATACCACGCCGTCATAAGACCAGCGATACCGCCACCAATCACCAAGACATCCGCCCGGGTCATGCGCCCGCGCCAAATTCGAGGAAAGCTCCATGAAACCGACCTATTCGGGAAGTCACACAGTCACCGTAACGCCCTTCACGCCGGGCGGCGCCGAGATCGACTTCGAGGCTTGGGAGGGCTTCCTCGACTGGCAGGTCGCAAACGACGTGCCTGGTGTTGTCATCCTTGGCACCACGGGCGAATTCCTGACGATCACCGACGCCGAGAGATCGGCTTTCGTCAAGAAGACGGTCGATTATGTGAACGGTCGCATGGTTGTCTGGGTGGGCACGATGAACGCCTATACCCCAAACGCTGTACGCTATTCTAAGGAGGCAGAGGATCTGGGCGCTGATGGCCTGATGATCATTCCGCCTTACTATTACACACCGACCGAGGATGAGATTTTCAACTATTACCGCGCGATCTGCGAGGCCTGCGACTTGCAGATCATGCTGTACAACAACCCCTTCACCTCGAACGTGGACATGCCAGCCGCTCTTGTTGGACGATTGGCCAAAAGCTTTGAGCAAATCCGATACATCAAGGAAGCCTCGCAGCGCATTGAACGTATTCATGATATCATCCTGGCAAGCGATGGGCAGATGAATCCGTGGGCGGGGCAACGCGTGCTTGAAAGCTACAAAATGGGCGCCAAGGGATATGTGAACCCTTACGGCAATTACATTCCGCGAGCGACGGTCAAATTTGTTGAATGGGCCGAACAAGGCCGTTGGGACGACGTTCAGACGGTACAGAACATTATCTCGCAGTTCGACACGATCATTACGGCTGGGCATCCGCTTTATGGGCACCAATGCTATTCCAAGGCGCTGGCGGCGGCTGCGGGTCACCCTGTGGGGGACGTGCGCGCGCCGATCACCACGTTCGAAAGCCTTGGTGCTGAGGGACGCGAGCGGATTGCAAAGATGGTTCCTTTGATGGAGGAGCTGGATCGGATCGTCGATACGATCGAGACAAAGTCCGTCGCTGCCAAGTAGGCTCATCTAATGTAGGCCGCGCCGTTCACATCGATAGTGGCACCGGTCAGGTGCCGGGCGCGGCCTTCGGCAAGAAATGCCGCCAGCTCTGCGATATCGGACGGAGGCACCCATTCACCCATGGGCAAGGTTGCGGTCACCGCAGCTTCGCCGCCCGTCAATGCAGCGCTGTCGACTGACATTTGCGTGCGCACAACACCGGGCGCGATAACATAGGCTAGGATACCACGATCCGCATAGTTTCGGGCCACTGTCTTTGTGGCTGCCGCAATTGCGGCCTTAGAGGCGGCATAGGCGATAGCACCGGGGTTCGAGGTGCCTCGTGTCGTGACCCAGCTTCCGATGCCGATTATCGCCCCCTGCTCGCCCGCGTTCAGCCACGTCGAGACAGCGTGACGTAGCAAGCGCGCAGGCGCATGCAGGTTCACCGCCATGGCCTCGGACCAGATTGCATCCCAATCCTCAATCGGGTCGAGAATGCCACCCGACTGACGCATAATGCCGGCATTGTTGACCAGAACATCGATCCGACCACCGGCCGCTGCGTGCGCCTGCGCCCAAAAGTCATCCACCGCACCCATATCCGAAAAATCAGCCGACAAAAGTGTCGCCTGACCTCGTTTCGCCCGTGAGGTGGCGACCTCGGCCCCGGCACGGTCGCCACCATAATGCGCGATAACAGTCGCACCAGCCTCGATCATGACTTCTGTGATGGCGGCCCCGATGCCCTTCGACGCGCCGGTAATAACCACTGTCTTTCCACCAAGATCTGCCATTGGCTATCTCCTCCTGACAAAGGGTGTGGAGCTGAGCTTCGGATTGCAGCGCGCATATTGGGCTGGAAGTGCGATTTCTTCATCCAGCGCCACTGCCGCCCGCCATGGCCATCGCGGATCCCACAACATGCCTCGTGCCAAAGCGATCATGTCCGCCTGACCTGTTGCTAGGATTGTCTCTGCCTGAATTGGATCAGTGATCTGACCAACAGCCATCGTGGGCATACCAGTCTCGCGACGGATACTTTCGGACATCCCTACCTGATACCCCGGTCCAGTTGTAATTTTTTGCCGCTGGTCCAGACCACCGCTGGTGACATCAATCATGTCGCAACCGAGTTCTTTCAGCGCGCGACAGAATTCGATGGACTGATCCAGGTCCCATCCGCCTTCAATCCAGTCTGTTACCGATAGGCGAACTATAACAGGTTTTTCAGCGGGAAATGCTGCCCGGATCGCACTGAACACCTCAAGCGGATATCGCATCCGGCCTTCAAGGCTGCCGCCGTAGACGTCGTCGCGGGTATTGGTAATAGGCGACAGGAATTGATGCAAAAGATACCCGTGAGCCGCGTGAAGCTCTACGATGTCGAAGCCAGCGCGATCGGCTCGCTTAGCGGCTTCAACGAACGCTAATTTTACGCGATCAAGATCGCTATCAGTCATTGGAGCCGGTGCCGGCCATCCGGGCAGATATGGCACCGCCGAAGGGGCTTGCGGCTGCCAGCCACCAGACCCTTCGATCATGCCGCCGCCTTGCCAAGGCGCGACGGTGTTGCCCTTGCGACCTGAATGGCCAAGCTGGATGCCGACGACCGCATTGCCCGCTGATTTCATAAAGTCCACGACGCGGGCAAATCCAGCTTCGGTCGCATCGTCGTAAAGTCCTGTGCATCCGTCAGTAATGCGGCCATCGGGCTCCACACCTGTTGCCTCGGTGAATATCAGACCCGCCCCTGACATTGCGAATTGCCCCAAATGCACGAGGTGCCAGTCCTGCGGCACTCCGTCCAACGCAGCATATTGGCACATCGGCGCCACGGTGATCCTGTTGGGAACCGTCAGCCCCTTCAGATCGAACGGCGAAAAAAGCGCGCTTGGCATTCAAGCCCTTTCATTTTCATTTGAATCGTAGTTCTGTGCGATATATTAACTTTTGTGCGTAAACTGAACATGTTGGTGGCAAACTGACAAGCGGAAAGGATTTCCTCTCAGATGACAAAACTCAACGTCGCAGCAAGTACATTCCCGTTTCTATATTCGCACGATGGCCTTGGCGCCATGAAACATCTTCGTACACTCGGCTATGATATCTTCGAGCTGATGATATTCCCACCGCATTGCTGGCCGCGAGAGCTGAGCGCGGATCAGGTCAAGGCCTACAAGGACTGGCTAAACGGCGAGGGCCTGAAGGTTTCATCTCTGTGTTACCCCCTTCTCGACAACAACCCCAACGGCGTCGATGTGCTTATGCGCGAATACACGCTGGACCGGTATCGCGAAGCGATAGACTTCGCCGCTGAGATCTCATGCCCCTACGTCGTCGCTATTCCAGGCCCGATAAACAGCCTGATCAACCCACCGCACGAGTGGATGCTGAACTGGTTTGTCGAGGGCATACAGAAGCTTGTGGCCCACGCTAAGGGAACCGGCGTTGAGATACTTCTGGAGAACGTGCCTTTCACCTACCTGCCCACTGCGCAAGACATGCGAGACACTGCAGCGCTGATCGGACCCGAGGTCGGCATCAACTTCGACATCTGCAACAGCGCCTTCATCCAGGAAGACCCCGCCGACGCAATTCGCATGCTTGGCGATCTCGTAAAGAATGTGCATATCTCGGATTCTGGTCCCGACGAATTCAAGCATGAGCGTCTGGGCAGCGGCATCGTCGATCCTGCGCCTACGGCAAAGGCCTTGAATGACATAGGTTATCAGGGTGTGACCGTCCTTGAGATAATAACCGACGCTCTGCAACCTGGCGCTGATCCCGATGGGGACATCCTTGCCAGCCATGACATCCTTGCCGAGAACGGCTGGGCGTCACGCTAGACAAGACCTGCCTCAACCGGGAAAACTGATCCTGTCATGCCGGCGGAGGCATCCGACGCAAGGAAATGCGCAACGTTGGCGACGTCCTGCTCGGTTGCCATACGACCGAGTGCGGTTTCAGCAGACAGCGCCGAAAGCGCTTCCTCGGGACTTTGACCGCCACCAGCGTGACGCGCAGAAACTCGCCCCAACAATGCCTTGGTCGCGATAGCGCCGGGGGCAAGTGCATTGACGCGCGTTCCGTCGCGCCCAAGATCAAGTGCGGCCGCGCGCATCACTCCAATCACGGCATGCTTCGAGGCCGTGTAGAGAACCTGATCAGGGTGCGCGCGATACCCGTTGATAGAGGCCATCGCGACGACCGAGGCATGATCCGAGCGCGCCAGCGCTTCGGCAAATGCGCCAATTGTTGCCGCAACGCCCCAAACGTTGACTGCCATGACACGGCTCCATTCGTCTCCGTCCAGCGCGCGCATCCGTTTCCATGGCGGAACGACGCCAGCATTTGCCACTACAATATCTACTGTTCCCAACTTTGCAGCCAGCACTGCAAGCTTGTCCTTGGCGTCGGGCTTGGCGAGGTCGCACGGGAACCTTGAATGCCCGGCGTGAACCAGATCAAGCGCCCCGCTAAGATCGACAACCGTGACGGAGGCGCCAGACGCGGCGAGCCGCGCGGCAATTGCGCTCCCGAGACCCGAGGCACCGCCCGTTACCACGGCATTTCGTCCGATAAGGTCTTGCGAAATAGTCATGTTGCGTGATCCTTTCTGCGTGGCTACACATTATCAAAGCATGCGTACTTTTGTTCGCTCTGCGAACTGATGCAAGAGAAAGGTTCCGAACTGACCGTCGCGCTTAACACTCACGTCGTCATCCTCGGCGCAGGCTTCATTGGTCTGTCCTTTTCCGCCGCGTTCGCAGACGCAGGTTGGCGTGTAACGCTTGCAGATCCTGACAGCCAAAGACGGGCCGCTGCGGAGGCCGGGATCGGGGTCCAGCGCCAGGCGATCCAATTGGCAGGGCTTGGTCAGCAGAAAGATGGCGATATCATCGTGGTGGGATCGCCCGACAGCGCACTTGGAACGGCAGACCTGGTCCTTGAGTGTGGGCCTGAAGTCCTCGAGATTAAGCAAGCCATCTTCGTCGATCTCCTCGCAAAGACTGGTGAGAACACGATTTTGACCACTGCATCTTCTGCGATACCTATGTCGCGGATCGTTCCGGAAGTCCGGGACCAGACCCGGTGTCTGGTAGCACATCCAATGAACCCACCAGCCGTCCTGCGCATCATTGAGTTGTGCCCTGCCCCTGGCACTGCGCCTGGGTCTATGGAGCGGGCCGCCGCCATGTTCAGCGGCGCCGGGTTCGCGACAGCATTGCTCGGGCACGAAATCGAAGGGTTCATCCTTAACCGCCTTCAGGGCGCCGTCCTGCGCGAGGCCTATCGTCTGGTCAACGAAGGCGTGGCGGAGCCAAACGACATCGATAAGGCGATGCGTCTTGGACTTGGCCCTCGCTGGGCCTTGGCGGGACCGTTTGAAACTGCCGAACTGAATACTCCTGGCGGGATAACGGCGCA
>NZ_JBVCWP010000151.1:0-9512 GCF_057460485.1 Boseongicola sp. | reverse complement strand
TGGCGATGCGGCCACTTTGGTTGAGGATGTGGGCGAAGTCGTTGCAGACGAGCTCGCTGCTGAGTCTGCTGGCGTCGAAAATGGCGATGCGGCCACTTTGGTTGAGGATGCAGGCGAAGTCGTTGCAGACGAGCTCGCTGCTGCGTCTGCTGGCGTCGAAAATGGCGATGCGGCCACTTTGGTTGAGGATGCAGGCGAATTCGTTGCAGATGAGCTCGCTGCTGCGTCTGCTGGCGTCGAGAATAGCGATGCGGCCACTCTGGTCGAGGATGCGACCACGGCAGTGATAGCGTCCGCTGAGGGGGCTATATCAGAGCCACTGGTGGGTGTTGTGACAGGTAAGACCGTCCAAGCTGCCATTGGGGTACCGGAGCCAGTGCAAGCGCCAGTGGCGGCCTTGAGTGAAGACGCCGTCAAAAATGCTGCGCCGACGATCATGCTTGCAGACAGCGAGGGCGTACGGGTTTTGCAAAACGGCGGCGCGGCCCCGCAGGTTGTCGACAACGTCTCGATTGATGCGATCAATTATGACAGCGCGGGCGAGGTTGCTTTGACGGGGCGGTCGTCGGGACAAAGATCGGTTCGTATTTACCTTGACAATAAGGCAATTTTGGATGCCACGGTTGGCGCGAACGGGCAATGGCGCGCCGATCTGCCCGAGATCGACACCGGCACCTACACATTGCGTGTCGACGAGTTGGACGTCGAAGGCGATGTTGTCTCCCGCACGGAGACACCGTTTCGTCGAGAGTCCGTCGAGGCAATTCAGGCGTTGGATCTAGGGGGCGCAACAGAGCGCGCAGCTGTGGCTTTGATCACGGTGCAGCCGGGCAATACGCTTTGGGGGATTGCGCGGGACAAGTATGGCGAGGGGCTCTTGTACGTCCGGGTGTTTGAGGCGAACGCGGGCCGCATCCGTGACCCCGATCTGATATATCCGGGCCAGATTTTTACTGTTCCCGACTAAGTAAATCCGGACATTGGGCGATAGGCTTTGTGCGTTTTCGAACGCCTTCGCCACTGGTTATTTACGCGGCGACGCCCTAGGTTGTGTGTTCGCAAAAGAGGCAAGCATGAGCGGTATTTATTCAACTGATTTAGAACGAAAAAGTGGCATGCGGACAATCCGCAAGGTGGCACCGTATCTGTGGCCGGACGAGCATCCGTGGGTGAAGCGCCGTGTGGTCTGGGCTTTGGTGGCGCTGTTTGTCTCAAAGCTTGTGACGGTTGGCACACCGTTCTTTTATAAAGCCGCCGTTGATGCTTTGTCCGGCGACCAGACGGATGCGGTCTGGATGATGACTTTGGGGGCCGTCGGCTTGACCGTTGCTTACGGTTTGGCGCGGCTATTCGGCGTTGGGTTCCAGCAATTGCGCGATGCAATTTTTGCGGCTGTTGGTCAACGGGCTTTGAGGCAGCTGGCGCTTCAGACGTTCTCGCATATTCACCGGCTATCGCTGCGCTACCACATCACGCGCAAGACGGGTGGATTGAGTCGGATCATTGAGCGAGGGGTGAAGGGAGTCGATTTCCTGTTGCGGTTCATGCTGTTTTCGATCGGTCCGCTTATCCTTGAATTGGTGATGATCGGCGTTGTTCTGGCGGTGGTTTTCGACTTTAGCTATGTTGCTGTTATTGCCGTCACAATCGCGCTTTACATCTGGTTTACCTTTAAGGTGACGGAATGGCGGGTGAAGATCCGCAAGGAGATGAATGATCAGGATACCGATGCCAACCAAAAGGCCATCGACAGTCTTCTGAACTTTGAAACGGTCAAGTATTTTGGTGCCGAGGCGCGCGAGGCGGCGCGTTATGACGTGGCGATGGAGCGCTATGAGGCGGCGGCGTTGAAGACGTCGTATTCGCTGGCGTTTTTGAATTTTGGCCAGTCAGTGCTGATCACGGCAGGGCTGATCATTGTGATGGTAATGGCCGCGATGGGAGTGCAGTCGGGGCAATTGACCGTGGGCGATTTCGTGATGGTAAACGCCTATATGATCCAGATCACCATGCCGCTGAATTTCCTTGGTACTGTCTACCGGGAAATCCGCCAAAGCCTTGTGGATATGGGTGAAATGTTCGATCTTTTGGAGCAGCCTGCCGATGTGAATGACAAGCCGGACGCCAAAGAGCTTGAGATCAAGGGCGGCGAGATTGTCCTGGACGATATCCTGTTCGGCTACGACGCTGCGCGTCCCATTTTAAAGGGCGTTTCGCTAACTGTGCCTGCGGGCAAAACGGTTGCGATTGTTGGTCCTTCGGGGTCGGGAAAGTCGACCGTAGGACGGCTGTTGTTCCGGTTTTATGATGTGGATGGTGGCGCGCTTCGGATTGATGGGCAGGACCTGCGAGACGTGACGCAAGCCTCGGTTCATGCGCAGGTCGGAGTGGTTCCGCAGGATACGGTTTTGTTCAACGACACCATCTTTTACAATATCGCCTATGGGCGGCCCGAAGCGGCGCGATCCGAGATCGTTGAGGCGGCGAAAGCGGCGAAGATCCATGACTTTATTTCAAGCTTGCCCGACGGCTATGATACGTCCGTGGGTGAGCGTGGCTTGAAGTTGTCGGGAGGAGAAAAGCAGCGTGTTGGGATTGCGCGCACGCTATTGAAGAACCCTCCGATCCTGCTTCTGGACGAGGCGACGAGCGCTTTGGATACCGAAACCGAAGCGGAAATTCAGAGCGAACTCAACGCGATGGGCGAGGGACGCACCGTTCTGACCATCGCGCATCGGTTGTCGACGATTGCTCATGCGGATCAGATTGTTGTGCTTGAAAGTGGCGTCATTGCCGAAGAAGGCACTCATGATGAGTTACTGAAGCGCGGGGGGCGTTATGCGTCGCTTTGGCATCGTCAGGCGGCTGAGAAAGATCGCGCTGCGTGAAGGCGCGCGCAGTCGGTTTAAGGAAGGGTTGTGTGGGCGTGCGGCGGATTTTTTCGCTTTCACCGATATCTTCTGAAGCTCGCGATCTAAGCCGCTGATACGCTGCCTTTCTTTGAGTTATCCATAACGTCGATACGACGTCGGTGTTGCGTTGGTGCATGTTCGCTGAACACTGCGTTAGCGCGGGCTGGTTTTTCAGCCCTGCTGGCAAGGTCAAATGACCGCATTAGCGAAGCCTTAACGTGGCGAACGGGCTTTGCCGGCGCGCGTGAAAAGGGGGGCAGTGCCACCCATCTCCTGTGCTGTCGTGCGTCGTGATGGCGTCGTTATTCCGCGGCTGCCCGCAAATCCGGGCTGCCCGCCGCGCGTGGTGCGGATGGATCATCGGATACGTCCCAGATAATTTCGGGGTTTTTGATCTTCCGGGCCGCTTTGCGCAGCGCCTGATCGCGGGCGGTTCTGGAACCTGACCCGTGGCTGAGGGCGCGCAATGTGTTGATAGTTCTATACGCGCCGGTCCAGAACCAGACCCGCAGGGCGAGCATGGATGGCGTGAAGATAAGCGTCAGAACCGTGGCAATGCCAAGCCCGAAGACCACTGCGGTTGCCAGTTGTTTCCACCAAAGCGCTGTCGGGCTGTCGATGGAATAGCCGCCACCAATGAAGTCGAGACTGAGACCGAACATCATCGGTGCCAGGCCCGCCATTGTGGTGATCGTCGTCAGAAGGACCGGTCGGATGCGCGCCTCGGCGGTGCGCACAATGGCCTCGATCCGGGGCATGTATTGCGAGTATTCCTGATAGGTGTCGATCAGGACAATGTTGTTGTTCACTACAATTCCCGCAAGAGCGACGATCCCCGTTCCGGTCATGATGATCGAGAAGGGTTGGCCCATCACAAGCATTCCGATGAGGACGCCGGTGGTCGACAAAACCACCGCTAGAAGCACCAGCGTAGCGTTATAAAACGAGTTGAACTGCGCCAGCAGGATGATGAACATCAGACCCAGAGCGGCAGAGAAGCCGACCTGAAGGAAGGCCTGGCTTTCGGCCTGGTCTTCCTGATCGCCGGTCCATTCCCAATCCATGCCTGCTGGCAGCGGGCTTTCGCCTTCGATCCAGTCCGTGAGGAACGCGATGCGCTCGTTCGGGGTTATCGGCACGCCGTCGTCGTTCAAAAGGTCCGGTACGACATCGGCTTTGACGTCGAAGTAGCGTTTCTGGTCGACCCTGTTGATCTGCGCCAGCTGTGCGACGGGTTCACGGGTGATGAAGTTCGACAGCGGCACAAGGCCGTCTGCTGTGCGAACTTTGAGCGTGTCCAGTGTTGAAAGGACGCGGTCTTTTTCCGGCAGGCGAACGCGGATATCGACTTCTTCGTCCGAGCTGTCGACGCGCATTGTATCCAGAAGCACGCCGCGCGTGACAAGCTGGACCATGCCCCCCACGGCGGCGACGTTCGCGCCGTAGCGACCTGCTTTCTCGACGTCCACGTTGATCTGCCAGTCGATGCCAGGCAGGGGCATGTTGTCTTCGATGTCGACAAGACCCGGGGTGTTTTCAAACTTTGTGCGCACCATGGCGGTGGTCGAGAGAAGCTGTTCCCAATCATCATATTTCAGACGCAGGTGCACTGGCTTTCCTGATGCCGGGCCACGGCTGAGGTTCAGGATCTCGACTTTAATCCCGGGGATTTGGTCAAGCCGTGCCTGAAGATCGACCAGCACCGCGTCGCCGTCGAGTTGTTCCAGAGTGACGTCGTGAGTGTTGGCGTAATCAGCGCGCCGCTCCCATGGGATCAATTCGATCTGAACCTGCCCGATGGTGTCGGTGGGGCCGGACGCTCCGCCGGTATTGGCATTGAGGCCACCAGCGCCTGCAAATGCAAATGCGCTGTCGATGCCGTTGGTGTCGAGGATGACGTCTTCTGCCTGAGCGACGAGTTGATCTTTCTCCATGATGCCAAGGTTGCCGCGGGCGCGGACGTAGACGATGGCTTGTTCGGGTTCGCTTTCGACGAAGAATTCGACGCCGTTATTGTTGGCTCCGAAGTAGCCGAAGACCGAGACGACGAAAAAGCCAATGGCGACGATGGACACAACCGGCATGACTGGGTTGCCGGCGATGAATTTGATGAAGTGGCCAAAAGGTGTGCGGTGGTAGCCGGCGTTGATAGGTCGCTCGCGACGTTCGACTTTGGCGGCGCCTAGGGTAATAGATGACACCATAGCACCAACCACGAAGAGAACTGCGCCGAAGATGCTTCCGCCCAAGCCTGTGCCTTCCCCGAGGAGGTATTCTGGGTTCAGGACCTGCATGGCGGCAAGGAACATCAAGTAAAGCGATGGCGGCACGAGGAGGGCGCGGACCCACCAGGGTGTCGAGCGTTTCAGCGCGGCAGACGAGCGTTCAAAGCCCCGGCTCATGCGGCCGGCTACGCCGCCCATGACGGGAAGGTAGATAAGGGCCACGACAAGCGATGCGGTCAGAACAAAGATCAGGGTGACGGGAAGCATGCCCATGAACTGGCCTGGTACGCCCGGCCAGAACAGCATGGGCAGGAAGGCGCAGAGCGTGGTCGCGGTGGACGACACGATGGGCCAGAACATGCGTTTTGCCGCCTCGACGAACGCGTGCATGGGGCCCGCACCTTCCTGGATGCGTTTATCGGCGTATTCCACGACGACGATGGCGCCGTCCACCAGCATGCCGACCGCAAGGATCAGGCCGAACATGACGATGTTGGAGACGGTGACTTCCATCAGCGCGAGGAAAGCGAAACATAAAAGGAAAGACGTCGGGATCGCAAAGCCGACGAGAAGGGCCGAACGCGAGCCCAAGGTCGCAAGCACAACGATCATCACAAGCGCGATGGCGGTAAGGACAGAGCCTTCAAGTTGGCTGACCATCGAGCCAACGGTGCGGGACTGGTCATTGGAGGTGCCGACTTTGATGGCGTCTTGTAATTCGGGCGGCCACGAGGCGCGTTCGGCTTCGACTTCGGTCTGAACAAGTGCCGCGGTGTCGATGATGTTGAAGCCTTTGCGTTTCACGACTTGCAGGGCGACGGTGGTTTCGCCGTTAAACCGGGCTGTGCCGGTTCGGTCTTCGAAGGTGAGGCGGATTTCGGCGAGATCGCCGAGGGTGATCACGCGGTCGCCATCCACTTTAACCGGCAGGCTGTAGATGTCGCGCTGGTCGTTAAAGGAGGATGGGATTTTGACGGCGAAGGCGCCGGTTGCACTTTCGACTTCACCGGCAGCGATCAGTTGGTTGTTGTTTGTGACAACGCTGATCAGTTCGCCGGCGGTGACGTTGTAGGCTTCAAGGCGCAGCGGGTCGATGATAACCTCGACCATTTCGTCGCGGTGACCGGTGAGAGCGGCTTCAAGGACGGGTTCAAGTGCTTCCAGGCGGTCTTGCAGGTCTTTGGCCACGCGCAGAAGGGTGCGTTCGGGCAGTGCGCCAGTGAGATTCACAATGATAATCGGGAACTCGGAGAAGTTGATCTCGTTGATTGAGTATTGTTTGGCGCCGGAAGGGAATTGGGCTTCGGCGCTGTTCATGGCGTCGCGGACGTCGGCCATGATCTTGGTTTTGTCCCAGCCAAATTCAAATTCAAGCGCAATACCGGCGTAACCTTCGGAGGCAGTGCCGGAGATGGATTTCAACCCATCGAGGTCGGCCAGTTCGGTTTCCATCGGCTTGACCAGCAGTTTCTCGCTGTCTTCCGCCGAGATGCCGGGGAAGGGGACCGAGACGAACAGTGCCGGGATTTCGATGTCGGGTTCGCCCTCTTTGGGCAGGCTTGCGTAGGCCAGCGCGCCTGCCATAATTGACAGGATGATGAAGGCGATGACCATGCGGGCACGGCCCGCAGCCCAGTCGACGATACCGGTCATTGGGTGGTCTCCTCGCGGTAGGTGACCGTAACGGGAACGCCATCTGTGACAAATTCCTGTCCCACGACGATCACGTCGACGCTTGGCGCCAGACCGCCGACCCAAAAGCCTTCGGTGGTGTCACGCAGTGCAATAACGGGTGCGAACGTGGCGATGTTGTCGACCACGAGGCGCACGCCAAGATCGCCCGCGTCATTCAGCGTAAGCGCGGATTGGGGCAACAGATGCGCGGTGTTTCCGGCGGATTGCACGCCAATTTCGGCGGTTTGGCCGTCGCTGATCGAGAAGTCTGCATTCGGCACTTCGACGTCGACGCGGAACGTGCGCGTGGTCGGATCAGCCGAGCGGCTGAGGAAGGTCACGCGGCCCACGACTTCGCGCCCCGAGGCAAGGCGCGCGCCAGCAAGAGCGCCAAGATTTACGCGGTCGACCATGGTTTCCGGCACAAAGCCCACAAGCTTGATCGGATCAAGTTGAATGATGGTGGCGCAAAGCGCGCCGGGCTGCATCAGGGTGCCAATCTCGGCGCTGTCGGTCTCAAGGAGGCCGCCAAAGGGCGCGCGGACTTCGAGTTGCTCTAGGTTGTTTTCGGCAGCAGCCACGCGGGCTTCGGCGGACTGGATGCCGGAGCGCGCGCTTTCCACGCCGCTGACGGCGGACTGCACGCCGGCGCGCGCGGCTTCGACGCTTGCGGTGGCTTGTGCGACGCGGGAGTCGGAGGCAAATCCGCCTTGCGACAGGCGTTCGGCGGCGTTGTCATTAATCTCGGCCTCGTTCAGCCGCGCGCGTGCCTCAGCGACGCGGGCCTGAGATTCGGGCAGACGCGTAACGGCTTCGCGCAGACCGGCCTGCGCTTCGGCAAGGGCAATGGCACGAGTGCCGGGATCAAGGCGGCAAAGAAGATCGCCTTTCTGTACGCGGGCACCGGCGCGCAGGGGATCCGAGATCACCTGACCAGATGTTTCGGCGCGCATAATAACCTGACGAGACGCTTCAGTGCGCCCGCGCAGGACAACCGCGCCGTCGATTGTCGAGGCGGACGAGCGGATGGCAACCACACTGACTGGCGCGAGCGGCGCGTTTTCGTCGCGATCCACGACTGCGTCGAACACTTCTTCCTGGACGGTTTCGGTTTCTGCTCCGGAAAACGTGACGAGTTCATCGCGTTGAAATACTAGAAGAAACAGAACTCCTACGACAAGAATTGCCGTTACGATTGGAAACAGGCGCATGATATGCCTCTTATGGCTTTTGGACGGCGGGAAAATAGCCGCAAACGCCCGCTGAATTCACTGAACTGATCGGTTCAGATTTAGCATTTCTGCTTTTTTTTTGCAAATTGCAAGAGGGTGGTATGATTTCCTGCCTTTGCAATCGGTAAAAAACGCGCGATATGAGGGCGCAAATGTTAAAAAAAATGACCGATTAAGGGAGTGCTCAGGTGTCGGATCAAGACTCGTTTATCAACGAGGTAAGCGAAGAGGTCCGCAAGGATCGCCTGTATCGCTTGTTCAAGCGTTATGGTTGGATTGCCGCATTGGCGATTGTGGTGATTGTCGGCGGCGCGTCATGGAACGAATGGCGCAAGGCGCAAGCCGAGGCGTCTGCTCAAAGCGCAGGCGATGCGATTCTTGCAGCCTTTGACGGCGACGCCGCGACGCGCAGCGCGGCGTTGGCTGAAATATCAACGGGTGATAATGCGGCGCGCATAGCGATTTTGTCCCTGATGCGATCTGAAGCGGCTTTGGCGAGCGATGATCGCGCCGAGGCAGTGGCTTTGCTTGAAGACTTGGCGTCGGACACGAATGCGCCGCGCCCCTACCGGGACCTGGCGACGCTGAAGGCGGTTATTCTTGGGTCTGGCACCACGGATCCTGACGAGCGGATCGCGCGGCTGAATGCCCTGGCCCTTGGGGGCGGATCGTTCCGGCTTTTGGCGGCAGAACAGATCGCTTTGGCCGAGATTGAAAAGGGCGATGCAGAGACCGCGATTGCGCAACTTCGCGAGATCGTGGCAGATGCGGAAACAAGTCAGGACTTGCGCCGTCGTGCGTCGCAGTTGATTGTGGCGTTGGGTGGGTCTCTGACCACCGGGTAACCGTCTGGATTAAGGGCCGAGTGAAGGGCACATCGTGGTGAGTAGCAGCTTTAAATCAGTGTCGGGAGTGGCGATTGCTTTGGCGATCCTTGCGGGCTGCGGCGACGATGAGGTGATCCTGCCCGGCGAGCGGCTTGATGTGCGAGACCGTGGTGACAGCACTGCGACGGTGATTGCCGATCTGGGACCGGGCATTGCAGAAGGGCCGGCACCGTCAGTTGGATTGCCCGTCGCGCAAGTGAACGCAGCCTGGACGCATCCTGGCGGAAATGCCGCCCATTCCATCGCTCATCCGGCTCTTCAGCGCGCGTTGGAGCCGATTTGGTCGGCGTCGGTCGGCGACGGAAATTCCCGTGGCCACCGGATCACAGCAGACCCGGTGATTGCAGATGGTCGTATATTTACCCAGGACAGTCGCGCTTTGGTGTCGGCGTTTTCGTTAAGCGGACAAACGCTTTGGACCCACGATCTGACACCGGAAAGCGACCGGGCGGACGACGCTTCGGGCGGCGGTCTCGCGGTATCGGGCAACACACTTTTTGCGACGAGCGGCTTTGGCACCTTGACGGCGATTGATGTTTCGACCGGTGCCGTGCGGTGGACGCAGCGGCTAAATTCCCCGGC
>NZ_JBVCWP010000150.1:0-9514 GCF_057460485.1 Boseongicola sp. | reverse complement strand
GGATCCTGGCAAATGGCAAATCGTTACGAGACGATGCTTAATGATCATTTCGAGCATGGGTTTGCGGTCGACTGGATGCGCAAGGATTTGGGGATTTGCCTGCAATCGGCCAACGAGATTGAAGCAAGCCTGCCGGTCACGGCTTTGGTAGATCAGTTCTACAAAGACGTCCAAAAAATGGGCGGCGGTCGCTGGGATACATCGAGCTTGTTTAAACGTCTTCAGGCAATGTGATTTACACAAGAGCGGAGATGGTTGAGGTGTGTCCCTCAACCATCTGATAGTCGGCGCTTTTTATGGTATGATCCGCGAGTATTTGGTGCCCTCGACCGACGCACCTGCCAGCAAGCCTGCCTGTCCGAAGACAACAGCGATAACCGGCGAAAGTGCGGTCGTCGTTTCGGCGGAAATATTCGCACCGCGATCATTCACCGCATATTCTACGTCGGCGCCAGCCGCCCAACCTGATGAGGCGCGGAATTCAGCCAGCGCTTCTTCGGTCATGAAATACAGAACATGTGCGTATTGCTGCGCGCCAATCTGCAGGCCAAAGCTTGCTTGTGTCGCCGAGTAATAATCAACAGAGATGCCGTTCACACGTAGCGCACCACGCCCGTAAGAAGCGCCGAACCCGAAGCCTGCTTCCGTGATCAGCGGCATGACGAGCATGCCCACAGATTTTTGCTGAAGGTCGCGCGTTCCGGGGAAGTTACTGTCAAGATAGTTCAGTGATGAATCAATGCGCGCATCAAGTTTTGCGGCACCCTCGCTGCCAATGCCATTGCCGCAAGCGGCAAGCGCCAGTGTTGTGGCCGCAGCTGCACCCAAGAGGGCGCGACGGGACATACGTTTCATTGGGAAGACCCTCTCATGCTCGATATTTGCCAAATAAAATGACGACCTTATCTGGCCGTTCGACCCAATGTATAGGGGACGCAGGGACGAGAGTCACCCTCTATAGTAGTAGACGGTCCGCCTGGACGCGATTTTTCGCTGGCCTAATGGTCCTTAAAAGCGCGCGCGACGTCCATGGCGAAATACGTCAGAATCCCATCGCAACCTGCTCGTTTGAAGGCCATGAGGCTTTCAAGCATCGTGCGATCGCCATCAAGCCAGCCGTTTTGCGCAGCGGCCTTGATCATCGCGTACTCGCCGGACACCTGGTAGGCGAAAGTTGGCGCGCCGAAGGTGTCTTTTACACGGCGACAAATATCGAGATACGGCATGCCGGGTTTTATCATTACCATGTCGGCGCCTTCGCTCAGATCTCGCTCGACCATGCGCAAGGCTTCGTCAGAATTTCCAGGGTCCATCTGATAGGTTTTTTTGTCACCGACCAGAAGGTCCGCGGCACCGACCGCATCGCGGAACGGGCCATAAAATGCGGAGGCATACTTAGCGGCGTAGCTTAGAATGGACGTGTCCGTGTATCCGTCAGCCTCAAGCGCGCGACGCATTGCGCCAATGCGGCCGTCCATCATGTCAGAGGGGCCGAGAATGTCGGCGCCAGCATCTGCCTGTGCAACGGCCATTTTCACCAGCGCCTCGACGCTTTCGTCGTTCAGGATGATCCCGTCGCGTACGAGACCGTCGTGTCCGTTGATATTGTAGGGATCAAGGGCGACGTCTGTCATGACCGCGACCTCGGGGACTGCGGCCTTGATCGCGCGAGTGGCACGGTTCGAAAGGTTGTCGGGATTCCAGGCTTCGTCGCAAGTCTCGTTTTTGAACTCGGTCTCGATGTAGGGAAAAAGACATATCGCGGGAATGCCAAGGGACGCCGCCTGTTCAGCCGAGCGGACGACGCGGTCGATCGTTTGACGAGCAACGCCGGGCATGGATGGCACCGGTGTTTCGTCGTCTTCCCCTTCGCGCACGAACACCGGCCAGATCAGATCATCAACGGTAAGCGTTGATTGGCGCACCAGTCTGCGAAGGGCATCAGAGGATTTGGTCCGGCGAAACCGTGTTGCGGGATGTGAAGCAATGGTCATGAGTGCGGTCTTTCGTGCACGGTTTTGGTTCCTTTTGCGGTAGCGAGCGGTTGAACACTGGTCAACCCTCGTAGCATTTCCTAGTGTCCGGCAAAACAAGAGCTCCGAGGCAGAATGTGAACTGGTACGACACTGTTTTTGAAGTCATCGATACGCGGTCCTTCTCCAATCTTTGGTATTGGATTGCGTTGGCGGTTTTGTGGTCTTCCGTCAGCCATTGGGTTCTTGGTGTTCCTTTTGATATGATCATACGTGCGCGGCGCGAAGATGAAGGCGAGGCGATGACGGATTTGCAGGACCTGGTGCGGATCAACGTAAACCGAATTCTTTATGTGGCCGAAGTGTCGGGAACATGGGCCATTTTATTTGGGTCTGCGGCCGTTACGGCGCTTGGATTGATGGCGGTGTTTTACAACGTTGAGATCGCTCAGGCGGTGTTGTTGTTGGCGGGCCCACTTGCCCTATTGGGCGCGCTGTCGCATCGAACATCGCGCATAATTCGCACTAGCGGGGTACAGGGCAGTGCTTTGATACAGCAATTGATGCGCCATCGGTTCGCGACACAGATGATTGGCGTTGTGGCAATCTTCATTACTGCAATGTTCGGAATGTACCAAAACTTGCACGTCGGAACGTTAAGTTTCTAGGGGTCGCTGGTTGACAGCACGGCCTCACAGGGTACGTCCCATTAATATGTTTGACCCCCGTCATATCACTGTTAGCGGCGCGCCTGAGGGTTTTGATGCAACGCTAATCCTTACAGAGCTTGAGAAGGCTTCTGGCGGTGTGGTGTGCCATGTTGCACGCGACGACAAACGGCTTGTTGCCATGCGCGAAGCGCTGGCATTTTTTGCGCCAGACGTTCCGATCTTCATGTTCCCCGGATGGGATTGTTTGCCGTATGACCGGGTGTCGCCGAACGCCGATATCTCGGCGATGCGGATGGCGACCTTGGCCGCGCTTGTTCACGATATGCCCAAGCGCTTTGTGCTTCTGACGACGCTAAATGCCGCGACCCAACGTGTCCCGGCCCGCTCGATTTTGAAGGAGGCCGCGTTTAGCGCAACCGTCGGCAACCGGATCAATGAAGCATCGCTGAGGGAGTTTTTGGTTCGGATGGGGTTTGTTCAGGCGCCGACGGTCACAGAACCCGGCGACTATGCCATTCGTGGTGGGATCATCGACATCTTCCCGCCCGGTGATGGAGGGCCTGTCCGTCTTGATTTCTTCGGCGATGTATTGGACGGAGCGCGTCGGTTTGATCCGGGCACGCAGCGCACGACTGAAAAGCTCGATTTTGTGGAGCTTGCTCCGGTCAGCGAGATCATCCTCGACGAGGCGGCGATCACGCGGTTCCGGCAGAACTATCGCTTGGAGTTCGGCGCAGCAGGGACGGACGATCCACTTTACGAGGCGGTGAGTGCCGGGCGAAAGCACGCAGGCGTCGAACATTGGTTGCCATTTTTTCACGAGCGCCTCGAGACACTGTTTGACTACATACCCGACGCAACAATCGCTTTGGACGATCAATCCACACCGATGCGTCTGGCGCGGTGGGATGCCATTGACGATCAATACGACACCCGCCGCGAGGCGATGACCGCAAAAGGGCGGATCGACAGCGTCTATAAGCCAGCGCCTCCGGGTGGATTGTATCTGGACGATGCTGCGTGGACTGATGCTGTTAAAACGCACCGGCTTTTGCAGTTTTCAGTCTTACCGCAGCCAACTGGTCCGGGTGTTACGGATGCGGCCGGCCGGATTGGCCGTGATTTTGCGCCCGAGCGGCAACAGGAATCAGTAAGCCTTTTCTCGGCTTTGGCAGCACATATTCAGGAGAAACGGAAAACCGCTCAGGTCGTGATTGCATCCTATTCTGACGGCGCGCGCGAGCGTCTTCAGGGTCTGATGGAAGATCAGGACATCACGGGGTCCGTTCTAATCAAGGACTGGCGCGATGTGCCAGAGGGCAACGGCGGTGTATTCCTTGTGGTTTGGGCGCTTGACCATGGCTTCGAGCAGCGTGACAGGCTTTGTGTTGTCTCCGAGCAGGACGTTTTGGGCGATCGACTTGTGCGAGCCCCGAAGAAAAAGCGTCGCGCCGAGAACTTCCTGACCGAGCATCAGACGCTTAGCCCCGGCGACCTGATCGTGCATGTCGATCACGGTGTCGGCCGCTACATGGGGCTTGAGGTGGTCAACGCACTGGGCGCCCGGCACGAGTGTATTCACCTAGAGTACGCCGGTGGTGATCGCCTTTTCCTGCCTGTTGAAAACATTGAACTTCTAAGCCGCTATGGAAATGACGAGGGTTTTCTCGATAAACTTGGCGGTGGCGCGTGGCAGGCGAAAAAAGCCAAACTGAAAGAGCGTATTCGCGAAGTTGCAGACAAATTGATACGCGTGGCGGCCGAGCGTTTGTTGCGCAAAGCGCCTGTGCTGGTGCCCCCCGATGGCATTTGGGACGCGTTTTCGGCACGGTTCCCTTATCAGGAGACGGATGATCAGCTGAAAGCCATTCACGACGCGATGGATGATCTTGCGAGCGGCAGGCCGATGGATCGGCTGATCTGTGGAGACGTTGGATTTGGCAAAACGGAAGTTGCGATGCGTGCGGCTTTTGCGGCCGCAATGTCAGGTGTTCAGGTTGCGATCATCGCCCCCACAACCTTGCTTGCACGCCAGCACGCCAAGGGCTTTAAAGAGCGGTTCCGTGGTTTTCCAATTGAAGTGCGCCAGTTGTCGCGCTTCGTGCCGATCAAGCGCGCCAATGAGACGCGCGACGGCCTGTCGCGTGGAACGGTTGATATCGTTATTGGCACGCATGCTGTTCTGGCGAAAAGTATTCGATTCCAAAACCTTGGGTTGCTCATTATTGATGAGGAGCAGCATTTCGGTGTCAGCCATAAAGAGAGGTTGAAGCAAATGCGCTCGGATATTCATGTGTTGACCCTTACAGCCACTCCGATCCCCCGGACGCTTCAGCTTTCGCTGGCCGGAGTGCGAGATTTGTCGATTATCGGGACGCCGCCGGTCGACCGGCTTGCGATCCGCACCTATGTGAGTGAATTCGATACAATCACTATTCGCGAGGCTTTGCTGCGCGAGCATTATCGTGGGGGGCAGTCGTTCTTTGTGGTGCCGCGGATTTCTGACCTGCCTGAGATAGAGGATTGGTTGAAGACCCAAGTCCCCGAGGTGTCTTATGTCGTGGCGCACGGACAGATGGCCGCGGGCCAGCTGGATGACCGAATGAACGCTTTTTACGACGGCAAGTACGACGTTCTTTTGGCCACGACGATCGTGGAATCTGGCCTGGATATTCCGACAGCGAACACGATGATCGTGCATCGCGCGGATATGTTCGGACTGGCACAACTTTATCAAATCCGTGGCCGTGTTGGCCGCTCGAAGACGCGGGCCTATGCCTATCTGACAACGAAGACACGCCAGCGACTGACGGTTCAGGCCGAGAAGCGGTTGCGAGTTCTGGGCTCGCTGGACAGCCTGGGAGCAGGGTTCACGCTTGCCAGTCAGGATCTGGATATTCGCGGGGCAGGCAACCTTCTGGGCGAGGAGCAATCGGGACACGTGCGTGAGGTGGGTTACGAGCTTTACCAGTCCATGCTGGAAGAGGCGATTGCCAAGATCAAAGCCGGTAAATTGGAAGGCCTGAGCGACACAGACGACCAATGGGCGCCGCAGATCAATCTGGGCGTGCCAGTTCTGATCCCCGAAGCCTATGTGCCGGATTTGGATGTGCGACTTGGGCTTTACCGACGCCTTTCGGGCCTTCAGACAAAGGTTGAATTGGAAGGCTTTGCCGCTGAACTTATTGATCGATTTGGGAAATTGCCGAAAGAGGTCAACACCTTGCTGCTGGTCGTGCGGATCAAGGCAGAGTGTAAAAAGGCAGGAATTGCGCGTTTGGATACGGGGCCGAAGGGGGCCACGATCCAGTTCCATCGTGACAAGTTTGCGGATCCTGCGGGGTTGGTGGATTTCATCAAGGATCAGCGCGGACAGGCGAAAGTCAAAGACAACAAGATCATCGTGCGCCGGGATTGGGCAAAATCAGGCGACAAGATCAAAGGCGCGTTTTCCATCGCGCAAGACCTTGCCGCAAAATTGCGGGCGGCCAAGGCAAAGTAGCGCGATGCCGCCGTGTCGGGGTTCGTCCGAAAGCTTGGTATTGTTGATGCGGCTGACTAAATAAGAACCTGAATGGCAAGCGACCAAGCCAACACCATCTGCATTCCGATCCGAACAACGATGGTCGCATTCAGCATGCTTGCAGTGGCGGAGATGGCGGCACACAGACCGAATCAAGGTGGAAAGTTTGCGTCTTGATCGAAGTTTTGATCGAAAATCTGTTGCGTGGACTTCAAAGCATTAAAGAGCATCGCGTAGATGAGGGTTTGCGCCCCAATCGCGAGGACAACCTCACGGTTTGCGAAAACCTCTTTGATACCGCACCAGATTTCCTTCGCGCTAAACGGACGCCGGGCTTTGGGTAGCAGTGTTTCTGGTTGCCGCAAGATAAGCCAGAAAATCGAGATGAGTGAAAAGATCACAAAAGTGAGGTAAATAGTTCTCCACCCGAAGGCCCAGGAGATCGCAGCGCCCATGGTTGGTGTGATTACGGGGACCAAGGAAAATACAATCATCAGGAAGCAGACGACCTCTGCCATTTGCCGGCCTGAAAACAGGTCGCGGGTGATGGCAAGTGCAACCACGCGGGGGCCTGCGGCTCCGACACCTTGCAAGGTCCGGGCGACCAGAATCGTTTCAAGGCGCGGGGCACGCGCGCTGAGGAGAGCGCCCAGAATAAAGAGAACGGAGCTCCCGATCGCAATTTTGTGGCGTCCGAACGTGTCACTGAGTGGACCTGCGAAGAGAGTTCCACACCCCATTCCCACCACGAATGTCGCGATGCCCAGTTGTACTTGATTGGGCGAGCCTTGCGAAAGCGAGGCGGCAATTTCCCGTGGGACCTGCAGCATGGCGTCGATGGAGAACGCAACAGTTGCTGCAAGCATTGCCGAAAGGGCCGCCAATTCGCAGCGCGAGATTGGTGTTGTCGCTGTTTTTGCTAAATTTTACTCGGCGGAATTCACTTGTTCGGTCAGCTCGTCAATGACCTGTAGCCAAAGCTCCGATTGTTGCGAGCCGGGCAAAACGTGCTGATTGGCGATCACAAACGTCGGGACACCGGTCACCCCACGCGCGCGCGCATGGGCATCTCGGGTGCGCACGTCTTCAAGGTCAGCTTCGGAGGAGAGAAGGCGTTCGGTCAGGGCCTTGTCGAGCCCGATGCCGTCCGCGATTTCAACGAGTATGCCGTGGTCTCCGATGTCTTGACCCTCTTCAAAGTAGGCCTTGAACAAGCGCGAGACAGCGGCGGTTTGACGCCCTTCAAGTCCTGCCCAATGGATCAATCTATGAGCATCAATCGTGTTGGGCGTGCGTTTTATCCCACTGAAATTAATCTTCAGGCCCGCGGCAATGGCGGCGTCTTCTATCTGGCCATAGACCTGCACGGCTTGGGCGCGACCGCCGAATTTTGTCTCAAGGTATTCGCGCCGATCCATGCCGCCTTCTGGCATATCAGGGTTCAGCTGGAATGGATGCCATTCGATCGAAAAGCGATGATCTGGCCGGGCAGAAAGCGCGCGGTCAAGATGGGCTTTACCGATGTAACACCAGGGGCAAATCGGATCGGAAAGGATGTCGAGCTTTATCATAACGCGCAGTCTTTCGCAGCCTCGTGCGTTGCGTGCAAGCTTTTTTGCGGGTGGGAGTTGCGATTCCAAGGTGTGCCTGAGGGCGCTATATTTGGTGCGTGTTGAACAACGATATCCCTGTTATTCTAGCGCTTGCACGTAGTTCAGGCACTGATCCAAGTGCAGATTCCATGCCCTTGGATCTTGGGCAGGGTCTGCGCGATTTGCACACTTCACGCGGTTGGGCACTTGAGCAGGCGGCAAGGCAGGCGGGCGTTGCGCGTTCGGCGTTGTCGAAGATTTAAGACAGCCAGATATCTGCGATCTATGATGTCCAGAAGAAACTAGCGGTGGGATTTGAGGTTTCGATACCCCAGCTTTTCACACCGCCCGAGCGTGATCAGGTTATGGGACGCATCGCGGTCACCAAGTCGGGCGAGCGGCAGGGACACGCGACCGTCAGCTATAAACACGAAATGCTGGCAGGAGCGCTGACCAAAAAGGCGAGGCTTCCGTATCGTGCGCGTCTCCATGCCCGTTTAATGGAGGAATTTGATGGCTGGGTGCGCCACGACCGTGTGGAGTTCCTTTTTGTGCTAACCGGAACAATCCGGCTTTATACCGAATTTGATGAACCAACCGAGATGCGACGTGGCGACAGCGCTTATTACAACGCGGCGATGGGACATAACGTGGTTTCGACCAGCCAGAAGGACGCCATGATGTTGTGGGTCACCGCGATCGGAAACGCAGGTTAAGCGACCTTAGAGTGGGGTTCGTTCGACATGGTGAAATCAAAGAATGCCTCGATAGCTTCGCTTGTCTCGTCCAGGGTCAATTCGTGAATTTGCGCAAGATAGCGCTTTAGGGCCGTTGTTTGCGCCGAAAGCGCAGGAACAATCTGCGGGTCTGCGTTGGGAAGGACCATTGAACGGTTTTCCAGATCGTCTGTGGATGATGTGTGATGTGCTGTGGTTGGCATGTGGCCTCCTGTTTCGTTGTTCGTCGAGCCTAGGGGGCAAAACCCTAGGACTAACTAACGCGGCTTACGGGAGGGATTTCTGGGCCGTTACAAGGGACTGTGTGGCCAGCCACGCGGCTATAGCCAGTGCTGCGGCAGATGCAAGACAGGCCGGCAACCATCCAATCTGATAGCTGGCCCCTGACATAACTGTCCCCAGAAGTCGTCCAGAGGCATTGGCCATGTAGTAAAAGTCTATATCCAACGTGACGCGCTTGTCGCTGGTGAAGGCAAGGATCAGATAAGAATGCACACCAGAATTCAAAGCAAACACAAAGCCGAAGACAAGAAGCCCCACAACGATGATGGCAACGAGACCCGTTGGATCAAACCATGGCGCAAGGGCGAGGGTAGCGGGGATCAAGGATAGCAAGCCGATCCAAAGCGACGCCGTTGCTACTGTTGCTTCGAGAGTCTGCGTCCGTTGTTTAAGGAGCTTCGGCGCAAGCGCCTGGATCACTCCGTAAGCGATGATCCAAAGCGCCATGAAGCTGCCGATGAGGAAGAATGCCTGACGGCTTCTGTCGTCTGTGCCGTCCGACAGCACGGAATAGAAGAAGATCGGGATGTGACAGCTAGAGACAGTCGATTGATCTGTGGGTTCTTTGAGAAACAGAGCTGAATTTGACACCTTTCATGCCGCCCGGCAGGCCCGGTGGCATGAAGTAAAACGGCGCGGCGAGTGTTGCTACCAGAGCGACTGCCACAGACAAAAGCGATGTCGTAAAACCGAAGATCGCAAGAAGGCTGGCGCCCAGAAGAAACCCAAAGCCTTT
>NZ_JBVCWP010000149.1:0-9631 GCF_057460485.1 Boseongicola sp. | reverse complement strand
TACAATCCGCGCCGCCGCCACTCATCGCTAGGCGGCAAAAGCCCCTTGGCATTCGAGCGAAAGGCCGCATAAATGAGTTGAGAGACCGGAACGTTAGCGAAACAAGACCAGTCAAGCGGCAGGCCGGAGCGATGCCTGCTGCGGGTATCATCAATTGGGTAAGTGATTTGGCTGAAAAGCGAGCGCGAAAGCCCTTCATTCTGACCGAAGTCCATAAAGAAAACGGGTTGGGTACCAGCTCAAGTCGACGAGAATAGCTGACACAGATCAATGTGAAGGACACAATAATCTGCTTCCAATCTTGAGAGTTGGAGGGGAAGACTATGTACAGAAACATTCTTGTTGCGGTTGAACCGACCCATGCCGAAAAGCACGAAGAGGCTTTGAAACTGGCGTTGCATCTGGCGGAAGGCGTCAATTCGGAAGTCACCGCTTTAACGGTGATTGAACCTTTGCCGAATTATCTTGGCCCTAGCGAAACCAATCGCAAGAATGAAACTAGGGCCGGAGAAGCGGCGATGGCGGCATTGCGGAAGTTTGTCGGACCGCTTTCAGAAATCAAAACTTTAATCCTGCATGGGGCGGCTGGTCCCGAGATACTGAAATACGCCAAAGAGAAGCGCATCGACTGCATCGTGATTGCCTCGCACAAGCCTGGACTAAGCGACTATTTCCTCGGTTCGACAGCTGCACGTGTTGTACGGCACGCGTCCTGCAGTGTGCACGTTTTGAGATGAGTATAGATAATTTCGTCCCCTCACCGCGTGTCAAAATCTAACGAATTGAGACGACCGACGGTACTGCACCAACCCAGAAATCAGGCAGGAGGGCAGAATACCGCCGCGCTAAATGACCTTCAGAGTCCTTCGAAAGGAAACGATATGAGAAACCAGACCGTTCTTTTTGTTATGAACGAGGCGACCACGGACGGCGAGGCAAGACAAATAGCGGCCCATGCTGCAGGACAAAACAGTCGCTTGATTTGCCTAATCCTGTCGATGGTGCCGACCTACCCACTTAGCTCATTCGGCGTATTGCCATATGGAAGTGTGGACGTGGCCCCAGGATGGGCTGAAGAGATAGCACAGCAGCGGAAGATGCTGAGAAAGAGGTCCGAAGCAATACAGGCCATACTGGAAAGTGAGGGAACTTCTGGCGACGTCCACGCGGTATCTTGCGTGCCTTCAGATGTCCGGAGTGTCGTAGCAAGACGCGCTTTGGTCTGCGATGCTGCAACCGTATCGCAGAGCCTTCGCAATGACGACCCGGATGCATTCCACGCCGCCGTAAATGGCGTGCTTTTTGAATCCCCTATTCCACTTGTTCTGAACGGCCTGCCGCTCGATCAACCTGAGTGTGTCTTTCTTGCTTGGAACACTGAGCTTCCGGCATCCCGTGCAGCTCATGCCGCTTTGCCGATGTTGAAAGCCGCAAAGGAAGTCATAATCGGTAGCTTCGATCCGATTGCCACTGAACTTCAAGATGGTGAAGATCCCGGCGCCGATTTGGCAATATGGCTGAGCCATCAGGGCTGCACCGTCACTATTAACCAATATCCTAGCGGCGGCGAGGAGATTGGCGCGTGTATAAGACACCGGGCCACAGAGGTTGGAGCCGATCTGGTGGTTATGGGAGCTTTCGGTCGGTCGCGGCTGCAACAGTTTGTCTTTGGCGGCACGACGCGTTCAATGACGGAACAGACCGCCGTGAAGGTGCTCATGGCACACTAATAGCAAACGGCATGTAATTACTCGCGTCATCAAAATTGGCTGACACGCTACCCCCGAATTAGACAGCAAGTTGCAATCGCGGCGGTGTGATTGATGCATCTCAATGTCCAGATTTCTGAAGGCTGAAATAGTCCGGACACGGGACAAAGAGAGGGACGACCTCGCCGTCAAGATTATGAAAGTTCGCTCCGGACGCGACGTACATGTGCACGGGTGGAGCGAATAGAGGTTCAGGACCGTAAAGCGAACGAGATTCGATGCATTAAGGCAAAATGAATCCAGTGCCCTTTCGGGCATTCGGTTCTCTTCAACTCAGTTGCACAAAGCTTGGCGTGAAACCTGAGCTTGCCAACACCGGAAGTGGGGACAATCTCTCAGAAGAAACCTACCTCTTTGATGTCGATTTGGGCGTCATGTTCGCGGCCAAAAGCAACAATTCCAATGGATTTGAGGCTACTTGCACGCGGTACATTTCTAAGCAGCCTGCCGGAGGGTTCAAAGGCTGTGAACGGCAATCGGACCTCAGTCCAATCTTGCGCCACTTCGAAACCGGCCTGGTAATATTGCCAGGGAAGCATTGTTCCACGCGTGCGAAGATGAACGAAATACCTTTGATCATTGCCACGCACCAATAGGCGCACACCCGAGGAACCCTCAGGAGCAGCATTGGGTAATTCCATTCGAATTTGGATGAATCCACCGTTGTTTTCGGTGCTCACCTTCCCGGTCATGTGCGCATAGAGATCGCCGTTTTCGCTTACGAAGGTAGCCTGCCCAGTGGACACGCCGCCCATGACTCGGTCAGTGAAAAAACTCCACCGGGCCTCCGGTTGGAACTCAAAATTCTCTACCATAATATCCTCAGCTAAGGCGGCCACGGGCGCAAGGAGCATCAGGAACGCAAAGGCAGATAGATTTAAGACAAAGCGCATGATTGGATGCTCATCCTGAAGCAGGATCATTCACTTGGGTATTGAATTGAACGATGTCGAGACACAGTAGGACAAATATCTTCATGCGGACCTACATCTCCTCTTGGTTCGCACTTTAACATCTCGATGTCCCAAATTGCAGGTATCCGATAGCGTCCAGTTTTCATGACAGAAAATGATGTTGTTCGTTCAGTCGACCTGACTGCCCCTGAGCCCTCAACAACCACGCCTGCATCGTCCTGCCGACTTTTCAATATGTTCTCGCGTCTTGAATAACGGATAACAGATACCATTTATTGAATGTGTTGCCGCTGGGTGTGGCTTTTTTAGAGAGTATTGATGGGTCTGTCCCGGTCCATCTTTTGCAGCGGCAGCACGATACCACCTGCACATGCACCGGACCTATCTTGACCATTAGAAGACAGATGGCAAGTCAACGAAGGCGTAAAATCCTGCCACTAGGGCGGAGTAAAAGTAGGCCAGTTTGTGCGCGCGCCTTGGAGCGTGATGCCCTCAAGTAGCAAACACATTCCATGGCGCCCCTCTCGGCAGCATCCTGTGGATGCGCCTGCCGGGCAATGGATGGTGTCTACTTCCGACCTCGAATGGCTGAGGAAAAACAATGTGTTCTGGTGCTAGTCGGGGCGGATGAATGGGGTCTCAGCCGCAAAACCGGCCTCGTCATTGCGTTCAAGCTGATGATGTCAGCGCGGACGAAATGGCGCAAACTTGACGGGGCAAACCGAATGACCGAGATCATTGAAGGGGTTGAGTTCAAGGACGGGATCAAGCAACTTCAAAACGCCGCCTGATCAAGCCGTCACCAACTTTCGGGCATAGCTCGTTTCGCAAGCTGGGTATGCAGAGCGTATTAGATTTGGGAAGGGCAGCCATTGGTGTCTATTGCCGCGAAAGTTAGCTTTGATTCCCATTTCCGAATTTCCGCAATGCGGCCAAAGTCCAGTTTAGAAAAAATGGCGTCCGAAATGCAAATCAGTCCCTCAGATCGACGCCGCTAGCAATTCTTGCGAATAGGGGTGGCTTGCTTGCGCCTTTCGTAGCGCTTCAACCTCCATGATCTCTACAATCTCACCATCTTTCATAACGGCCAATTGTTCACACATATGCCCCACGACGGACAAGTCATGAGAGACCATTATATAGGTCAATCCGTGTTCCGTTCGCAAATCGGTCAGCAGGTTGAGGATCTCTGCTTGGACCGATACATCAAGTGCTGAGGTTGGCTCATCTAACAGCAGGATGCTGGGTTTCGGAGCCAAAGCGCGGGCGATAGCGACGCGTTGCCTTTGGCCGCCCGACAGTTGATGTGGATAGCGAAAGCGAAATTTTCCGCCGAGACCGACATCATCCAGCAGCTTCACAACGCGGGCGTCAATATCGCGAAACCCGTGTAGATAGAGTGTCTCTCCCAATACTTGATCCACGGAATGGCGCGGGTGCAGCGACGCATAAGGGTCCTGAAATACCATCTGGACGACTTTGTAGAAGGACTTTTGGCGCGTCTTGTCGACGGGTTTCGTGTCGACGGAAATCGCGCCAGACCAGTTCGGGGTGAGCCCCATCACCGCGCGCAGGATGGTGGACTTTCCGGACCCGCTTTCGCCGACTAGACCAAAACTGGCACCGCGATTTACATTGAAGCTGGCGTTTCTCACCGCGTCAACACGGTCACGTCCGTTCCCGAACCAAACGCTCAAATTATCCACGTTTAACATACTCACAGGCGCGCACTCACACTTGGGGCTTCGGACCATGCTGGATCGCGGCTCAGCACTTGCAGTTTGTCACATGGAGCATCCAGACGGGGCAAAGAATTGAGTAGTCCGCGCGTATAGGGATGCTGCGCATCGTGCAGCTTGTCAGCGTCGCAAACCTCAACAATGCGACCCGAGTACATGATCAGCACACGATCGCAAAAGTCAGCAACAAGATTCAGATCGTGACTGATGAAAATTAGCCCCATGCCTCGATCCGTGACCAGCTTGTCAATGATTGATAGAACTTGCCGCTGGACTGAGACGTCCAAAGCAGAGGTCGGTTCATCCGCGATAAGGATTTCGGGGTTTGGGATCAGCATCATTGCAATCATAATACGTTGACCCATTCCACCCGACATTTCGTGCGGATAAGCGCGCATGACGCGTTCCGGATCCCGGATTGAGACCGCTTCAAGCATCTCCAGCGACTTAGCGTAGGCCTCTGATTTTCTCGCTTTGTTGTGTAGACGGTAGGCCTCGATGATCTGCTGGCCGATAGTCATTACCGGGTTCAGAGAGAACTTAGGGTCCTGCATGACCATGGAGATCCGTTGGCCGCGTACGTCGCGCATTTGGCGCTCAGACTTCAGCATCAGATCGTCACCTTCCAGCGAGATCTGGTCGGCGGTCACGATCCCCGGAGGACGGATCAGGCGTAGGATGGCGCGGCCTGTCATTGACTTGCCGGACCCACTCTCGCCCACAATACCAAGCCGTTCGCGCCCCAAAGTAAATGACACGCCTCGCACTGCGTCAAAGACGCCTTGGCGTGATGGGAATTTCACCCAAAGGTTTTCGACATCCAACAACGTCACTTCTCACTATCCTTCGGGTCAAGCACGTCACGAAGCCCGTCACCGAGCAAGTTGAAGGCCAAAGAAACTGTGAAGATTGCCATGCCGGGCATTGTGGCAACCCACCAATGATCGAGAATGAACCTGCGCCCCTCAGAAATCATCGCACCCCATTCCGGGCTGGGCGGTTGCGCGCCAAGGCCCAGAAAACCCAGACCTGCGGCTGCAAGAATTATACCCGCCATATCAAGCGTCACACGCACGATCAAAGACGAGATGCACAGCGGCCAGATATGTTTGGTGATGATGCGCATCGCGCCGGCACCTTGTAACTGAATAGCGCTGATATAGTCCGAGGATCGTATCGTTAAGGTCTCTGCTCGTGCGATACGGGCATAGGGTGGCCATGCGGTCAGAGAGATTGCGAGAACAGCATTTTCGATTCCTGCGCCCAAGGCTGCTACAAAAGCCAATGCCAAAACAAGGCGCGGAAAGGCCAGAAATATATCCGTGATCCGCATGAGCACTTGATCGGTCCAGCCACCAACATAGCCCGCGACAGTCCCTACCAGAAGGCCCGATATGGGGGCGATCAGGGCGACTAAAGCGACGATATAAAGCGTGATGCGAGAGCCATAGATCAGGCGGCTGAGTATATCACGACCAAGGCTGTCAGTGCCAAAAGCATGCCCGTCAGACCACAGAGGTTGCAGGCGGTTGGCAAGATCTTGGGCAAAGGGGTCATGTGGGGCAAGCAACGGTGCTGCAAAGGCGGTCAGCAGCAGAAGGATCAAGATCCACAACCCGACCATCGCCATCGTATTTCCGCGAAACGAAAGCCAGCCTTGATAAAGAGTCGATAGTTTTGCATGCCGCCGAGAGGTCGGTGTGTCGGTTAGTAACCAAGCACGCCATGTTTGGATATCCACCATCTACTTCGCCCTTGGATCGAAGAATTTGTAGAGCAGATCTGAGAAGATATTGAGTAGGATGAAGATCAGACCAACCACGACAGTTCCGCCCATCACAGCGTTCATATCGGCAGACAGTAGCGCTGTAGTGATATAGCTACCGATGCCAGGCCAGCTGAATATAATCTCGGTCAGCACAGACCCTTCAAGCAAGTTCGCATAACTGAGCGCGATCACGGTGATCAGCTGAACGCGAATGTTCTTGAACGCATGACGCCAGATCACGGCGCTTTCCGACATGCCTTTGACGCGTGCAGTTGTGATGTACTCGGCGCTCAATTGTTCCAGCATAAATGACCGCGTCATGCGGCTGATATATGCGAGACTATAATAACCCAGAAGGGATGCAGGCAGCACTATGTGACTTAGCGCGTCTTTGAAGACCAGCCAGTTTCGGTCGAGGATACTATCGACAAGGATCATGCCCGTCACTGAGGGCACGATATCGACATAGAAAATTCCGACGCGGCCCGGGCCACCGACCCAACCCAAAATTCCATAGAAAATCAAAAGGCCCATCAGGCCTAACCAAAAGATTGGCATCGAATAGCCGACCAGAGCGATGACCCTTGCGACCTGATCGATCCACGATCCGCGCTTGACGGCGGCAACAACGCCTAATGGCACACCGAGCACGATCCCGGCGAAAACGCCTATTGAGGCAAGCTCCAAAGTCGCAGGAAACACCCGCGCAATGTCTTGAGAGACAGGGCGGGCAGTCAGCAAGGACTTGCCAAAATCACCATGGATGACGTCCCAGACGTAATAGGCAAACTGAACGATGATCGGCCGGTCCAGTCCGAGTTGCTCATAGGCTGCGTCATAGGTTGATTTAGAGGCCTGCTCGCCGACAATCGCCAAAACCGGATCAATCGGCATTACCCGTCCGATGATAAATGTCACGAACATCAGGCCAAGCATGGTCACTATGATCGAGCCAAGCGTCAGAAACGTGGTTCTGATCCAAAGCTCAAGAGGCGCCTTACGGCGCCCCTCGCTATTGTTTTCTGCCAATGCCATTTACTTGGTAACGGGCCAGTAAGATACGGCTGTAATCGCACCGCCCAGATTGAGGTTCTGGACCGCTTCATTGCGGCCTGTCTGCTCGATTTTTTGGAATAGGATTGCAAATGGCGCGATGTCACGAAATTCGGCTTGAATGTCCGCATACATCTGTGCGCGTGTGTCCCGGTCGCCTTCGACAACAGCCGCTTCGACTTTGGCCGTCAGGCCACCGGTGTCCCAAGCATTCCGCCAAGCCAGAAGGCCCGTCGCTCCAGCTTCGTCAGTATTGTCGGGGTTAAACGCAAATGTGCCGGCATTAGTGTGTGGATCCGGATAGTCCGGTCCCCAGGCACCCATATACATATCCAGTTCCCGTGCCCGGTAACGGCCCAGAATGGCCTTGGCGGTCCCCACTGTGATGTTCAGCGTAATGCCTGCCTGCGCAAACGTGTTTTGCAACGACTGAGCGATCTCAATTCGCTCTTGTGCTTCACGCACGCCGACTTCAATCTCGAACGGGCCAACGCCGGCAGATGCCAGCAATTCCTTGGCCTTTTCGACATTCAGGCTGAACGGATTCTCATCCACAGCACCCAGATAGGTGCGTGGCAAGAAGTTCTGATGGATCGTGTACTGACCGTTGAGAAAACTGTTCTGCATACCTTCATAGTCGACCAGATATTTGATCGCTTGGCGCACTTCGGGTTTGGACAGAATTTCGTGCTTCTGGTTGACCGAAATATACATCAATCGGCCACGTAATTCGTCATCGATGGCCACGCCGTCTGCACTGCGCGCACCAGCGATATCTTCGGGGTTCAGGTTACGTGCGACGTCAATGTCACCGCGTTCCAGCATCAGACGTTGGGTCGCGCTTTCTTGCACATGGCGTACAATCACACGTTCCATTGCTGGTGCACCGCCATAATAGTCAGGATTGCTGACCAATGTGACGCTTTCGTTCGGTTTCCAGCCTTGCAGCACGTAAGGACCGGAGCCGGCAGAGTTTGTCGCGAGCCATGCATTGCCCAGATCGCCGTCGACTTCATTGGCCATCGCCACTTCCTTGTCGACGATACCGCCGATCGTGGCGGTGAGGCAGTTCAATACAAAGGACGTGGCATAACGCTTGTCCGTCGTAATGCGAAGGGTATTGCCCTCGGCCACGATAGTGTCACCGACATTCTCGGCAGTGAAGCCGAATTGTGTCAGAATGAAAGATGGAGTTTTGTTCAACGTGACGACGCGGCGCAGCGAAAACTCGGCATCTTCAGCGCGCACCGGGTTGCCCGAATGGAATTTGACGCCTTCACGCATGGTGAAAGTGATGGTGCGGCCATCCTCGCTTACTGTCCAGCTTTCGGCGAGATCGGGTTGATAGCCCGCATCCAAGTTCAACGGGTCAAAGTTGACCAGTTTGTTATAGATGTTGCGGCTGACATCAGAGCCTGCGAATTCAAAGCTTTGTGCAGGATCAATTGTGGTGATGTCGTCAATCCGGTTGGCGATCACCAGCATGTTTGCGGGCGTTTCGGCGATGGCGGCAACGGAGGTTAATCCGACCGCAAGGCTGATGGCCGCTGTAGATAGTAAGCGGTTAAAAGCATTCATAATTCTTTACCTCTCCTGTTTGGTTTTCCATAATGTCGAGCGTGCTTGGCTAGGTTAGGACCCCCAGGTTTTTTCGAGCACGCGCAACCAGTTTCCGTGGCACAGCTTGGTCATCAACGCATCGTCGTACCCGTGCTTTGCCATGGCCTGTCTCAAATTAGGCAGATCAGCGACGGTCGTCACATCCTCCGGTACAATCGCCCCATCATAATCAGAGCCCAGACCGACACGATCCTCGCCCAGATGCTCAATTAGATAATCCAAATGCCGCAACATTTGGTTCAGCGGCACATCGGCGATCATCCGCCCATCTTCGCGTAGGAACGCCACTGCAAAATTCAGGCCTACCATGCCGTCGCTATCTTTGATCGCCGCCAGTTGGTCATCCGTCAGATTTCGCGAATGCGGGCAGATGCCGTGGGCATTGGAGTGCGTGGCCACCAGCGGCTTGGTGGAATGTCGAGCAACGTCCCAGAATCCGACGGCATTCAGGTGTGACAAGTCGATCATCACTCCAAGCTCATCGCACCGCTTGACCAGTCGTAGGCCATGATCCGTCAGGCCGGGGCCGATATCGGGATCGCTGGGATACCGGAACGGCACGCCATGGCCAAAGATGGTCGGGCGGCTCCAGACCGGGCCAATGGATCGCAGCCCCGCTTGATACAGCACTTCAAGCGTGTGCAGATCCGGGTCAATAGCCTCGGCGCCTTCAATGTGGAAGATTGCCGCAATCTGACCATCCCAACAATGGGTACAAAGCTTCTCTTTTGGTAAACCGATTGCTTCTACCAAATCGTTAAGGTCTTG
>NZ_JBVCWP010000148.1:0-9706 GCF_057460485.1 Boseongicola sp. | reverse complement strand
CCAAAAAATCTCGATTTGCCAGAAATAGGAAGCTTAGGGTGAAGACCGCTATAGGAATGACATCAAGCGTGGCGGCCCAAGCGGTTGCGTGAGTATGAAAGAGGTACGACCCCAAACCGATGGCAAAAAGTACGGCGGAAAGCCATCTTCCCGCAGGCATTCCGGCAGTACGGCGCCACATAATTATCGCAACAACCACAAACGCCAGATTGGTCGCAGCGTTAAGTGGCTCGGACCAATAGCTCGCGTCAGTACGCTCGCAATATCCGTCGATGGCTCTTGTCCAATCCATAAGGAACTCTGCTTTGCTTGGGTTTAGTCCCAGAAGGGACTGCCATCAAATAGTAGGGCTTTGCCACTCAGGGAGTCCCGATGAATTATAAGGCCGAATTCCGCCGGTGGATCAGTGCCTTGTCGAAAATTCCGCTCTCCGGACTGCCTTCAGGCGGCTTTGAGACCTAGCGCCTTGTCGCAAAAAAGGTCTTCAGCAAGGCGCTCGCATCCTCGGCCCCTATACCATCGTACACCTCAGGCACGTGGTGCGCTTGGCTGTGGGAGAACACTTTGGGACCATGTGCAACGCCGCCAGATTTTGGGTCACCTGCACCATAATATAAACGAGAAATCCGCGCGGCTGAGATTGCCGCCGCGCACATCGCGCAAGGCTCTAAAGTGACGTAGAGATCGCACCCTGTCAGGCGCTCAGAGCCCAAAATTGCGCCTGCAGCACGAATCACAAGAATTTCGGCATGCGCTGTTGGATCCGACAACTCGCGGGTGCGGTTTCCGGCTTTGGCCAAAACCTTCCCATCGTGACCAACAAGCACGGCTCCCACAGGGACTTCGCCGCGATCTCCCGCTGATCTCGCTTCTTCGAGCGCCGCTTCCATGTAGCTTTTGAAACTCATGGCCCGTGATGCCGCGAGGAAACGGCTTGTGCAAGCGGCGCGCGCTTTCCAATCGACCTGTCCCACGCTATTGCGACAGGATGAGCAAACCCACCGTTCCCGGCGATCGTATCGCCAAAGTTCTCGCCCGCCGCGGCGTTGCCTCGCGTCGCGAGATCGAACGCATGATAGAAGCCGGTCGTATTTCATTGAACGGGAAGACGCTGACAAGCCCCGCTCAGAATGTCGTCGAAAGTGACCGCATTATTGTAGACGGCAAACCCGTTCGAGAAGCCGAACCGCCACGGGTTTGGCGGTACAACAAGCCATCCGGCCTCGTTACGACGGCGAACGACGAAAAAGGGCGCGCAACGGTTTTCGACAATTTGCCCGAAGACCTGCCCCGCGTGATGACTGTCGGACGGCTCGACTTGACGTCGGAAGGGCTGTTGCTTTTGACCAACGACGGCGAAATCAAACGGAAGCTGGAACTACCAAAAACCGGCTGGCTTCGCAAATACCGCGCCCGTTTGAAAGGCACGCCAGAAGACGCAGTCTTCGACCCGCTGCGGCGAGGGATTACGGTCGACGGCGAACGGTTTCAGCCGATGGAGATCACACTCGACCGACAACAGACCAGCAATGCTTGGGTGACGATCGGATTGCGCGAAGGCAAGAACCGCGAAATTCGACGCGCGATGGAAAGTATCGGATTTTTCGTGAACCGGTTGATCCGGGTCAGCTACGGTCCGTTTCGACTTGGTGAGCTGAAACCGGGCGAAGTCGAAGAGATCAAGTCAAAGGTCTTGCGCGATCAGCTCGGTCTGGATGCCATTCCCGAAACACCCGACCCCCAGAGAACCAAAGGTAAACGCGTCGAACGGCCCCGCCGCAACCAAAAGCCGTGATCGGCGCAATTGCTTGCCCATAACTGGCAAGCGACACGTTGAACGCATATATACTCCCAAGAACCGAAAGGTCGTAGAGTATGATGCCGAAGATGGCGCTATTGGTCTTGATTTTCGCCGTGGTCGCGGGGGTGATCTCTGTGGTATTCAAGGGAGTGGCGGTCTTGAAAGAACCTCATGATGAACGTTTGGGCGACAGGGGAGGTAGCATGAAAAGACTGGCATTTTTCCTGCTTTTAGCACTGATCGCCTACGTTGCGGCCTTCGGAGCGTCCTGATGGCGGATCGGTTCGGCGGAAAATATAGCCCCGATAGGCCGGCGCAAACGCCTCAGCCCCCCGCTCAGCGGCGAAGACGTGCGGGCGCACGTGTGAACCTTTTGTTCCTCGTGCCGGGTATTCTGGTGTTAACGGCGTTTCAGCAAGAACCGCTTGGAATGGCGCTTGATCTTGTTGGGTTTGGCACGCTGATGCTTGCGGCCTGGCTCACCCGTGAAGGGCTTTTGGCCGAAGATGCCTTTGATGCACGTCGCGTCGCAAAGCGCCCCGCAATCCCCCGAAAGATCTTTGCGTCTGTGCTTACAGGTGCTGGACTTGCCATTGCCGGTCTTGATCCGGCGACGTTTTCGCCCCTTAATCCAATTCTTTTTGCTGTTCTTGGAACAACCCTGCACTTCATGTCGTTCGGTGCGGATCCGTTGAAGGACAAGGGTGTTCCAGAAGGAAGCGCCTTCCAGACCGACCGTGTCGCGCGCGCTGTTGATGAAGCCGAGCGGCATCTCGCGGCGATGCGCGATGCGATCCGGGGCGCTGGCATTCCTGCCCTGTCGCGTCGCGTTGATCAATTTTCCCAAACGGCGCGTCATATGTTTCGCGTGGTGGAGGACGATCCGCGCGATTTGACTGGGGCGCGCAAATATCTTGGGGTATACCTTTTGGGCGCACGGGACGCGACATCTCAGTTCGCAGACCTTTATGCGCGCAACCGAAATGAAGAAGCCCGCGCAGACTACGAGGCGCTTCTTGATGATCTTGAAACCACGTTCACCGCGCGAACCAACAAAATGCTACTGGACGACAAATCATCGCTTGATGTTGAAATTGAAGTCTTACGTGACCGATTGGCACGCGAAGGCGTAAACCGCACTTAAGTATAGCTGCTCAAAACGAGGGGAAAATTCATGTCCGAAACAGTGCGCCAGAAGGCCCAGGAATCCGAAACCCTTGTGGCAGAGGTGACGGCCGTTATCTTGCCCGAACCCAGCACCGAAATTGTGCCGCTGGCCTCCGCTGATCCGACAACAAGCGCGGAAATCGAGCGCCGCATCGGCGAAATCGACATGGGTGACACCAATTCAATCGTGTCGTTCGGGTCCAGCGCACAAGTCGAATTGCAGGAAATCAGCCAATCCATGCTGGCAGGTGTCCGCAACAAGGACGTCGGCCCGGCTGGCGATAGCTTGCGTGATATTGTGTCAACCATTCGCGGCTTTTCGATCAGCGAACTAGATGTCCGTCGCACGCGATCCTGGTGGGAACGTCTGTTGGGACGCGCCGCTCCGATCGCGAATTTTGTTGCGCGCTTTGAAGAGGTTCAGGGCCAGATCGACGGGATTACCGACAACCTTCTCCACCACGAGCATAGGCTTTTGAAAGACATCAAATCTCTCGATCATCTTTATGACAAGACACTCGCCTTTTACGACGAACTGGCGCTTTACATCGCCGCAGGTGAGGAAAAGCTTCAGCGTCTGGACGGTGTCGAAATCCCCGCAAAAGAAACCGAAGTGGCCCAAGCGCCTGACGAGCAAGGCGTGATGAAGGCCCAAGAACTTCGCGACTTGCGGGCCGCAAGGGACGATCTCGAGCGCCGCGTATTTGATCTGAAACTAACACGGCAAGTTACGATGCAATCGCTGCCGTCTATTCGGCTTGTGCAAGAGAACGACAAATCCCTTGTCACAAAGATCAATTCGACACTGGTCAATACTGTGCCGCTTTGGGAAACCCAGCTTGCTCAGGCTGTGACCATTCAGCGGTCTGCCGAAGCGGCCGAAGCCGTGCGGGAAGCAAATGATCTGACGAACGAACTGTTGACCGCAAACGCCAAAAACCTGCGTGAGGCCAACAAAACCATCCGCGAGGAAATGGAGCGCGGTGTCTTCGACATTGAGGCAGTAAAGCAGGCCAACGCCGACCTGATCGCGACCATTCAGGAAAGCCTTCAGATTGCCGATGACGGAAAAGCCAAACGCGCCCTTGCCGAGGAAGAACTCCAGAAGATGGAAAGTGAACTCAAGACAACGCTTGCATCAGCCAAAGCCCGCAAGGACGGGGTCGGCTCGGTCTCTGGAGAGAGCGTTCCGACCTGAACCATGCGCAATTCTGCTTTCTCCCTTTGCTTGCTGGCCTTGTTGGCGGCCTGCGACGGATTTCCCGCCGCTGGTCCAGATGCCTTATCGACAACGCCGCCCAGCCCAGCCCTTCCTGAGTTCGTTGAACGAACGCCTGAAAGCTTCGAGATAGAAGCCTTTTTCGGGCGCGTAGAAGCCAATCTTATCGCGCGTGGACTGCTCAGAATTGACGGAGGAGGCCCCGACGTTCCCTTCACTGACGAGATGGTCGCCCGCAATTTTGATGCGCTGGCTTTCAGCGAGGAATTTAGCGCTCGTGCTGGGCTGCTTGTCCGGACAAGCGCTCCAAGCACGCTCCATCGTTGGGAGAAACCCGTTCTGATCGAGACTGTGATTGGTCCTTCGGTGGACCGCGAACAAGCGGACGACGACATCGCCACGATCACAGCATTCAGCGATCGTCTCGCCAGCATTACCGGACACCCGGTGCAAAACGTGCGGCGCGGTGGAAACTTTCATGTTCTTGTGCTGAACGATCAGGAGCTGCGGAACTCCGGGCCTTTGCTCACACAATTCATGCCAGAGCTATCCCCATCGCAAGTGCGGTTTGTTGAAGATATGTCACGCGACACCTATTGCGTCGTCTTCGCGTCGGACCCGGCACAAGACGGAAGATACGAGCGCGCCGTCGCAGTTATCCGCGCTGAACTACCGGACCGCCTGCGCACCTCGTGCTTTCACGAAGAAATTGCACAGGGGCTGGGTCTTGCCAACGACAGTCCAAGCGCAAGGCCATCCATCTTCAACGATGATGACGAATTTGGCCGGCTCACTAACCATGATGAGTTACTGCTGCAAATACTCTATGATCCACGACTGAAGCCGGGCATGAGGGGCGCCGCCGCTGCGCCGCTCATCCGACGTATCGCGACCGGTTTAATGTCGCCTTCAACCTGACCTGCCAGAGGAGACCCCAATGGGCATTTTCGATTTTCTAAGTGGGGAGTTTATCGACGTCATCCACTGGAGCGACGACACGCGAGACACAATGGTCTGGCGATTTGAGCGCGAAGATCACGAGATCAAATATGGCGCCAAGTTGACGGTCCGCGAAAGCCAAGCGGCCGTCTTCGTCCATGAAGGACAGTTGGCGGATACATTCATGCCGGGTCTCTATATGCTTGAGACCAACAATATGCCGATCATGACCACGCTTCAGCACTGGGATCATGGTTTCCAGTCGCCGTTCAAGTCCGAAGTGTACTTCATCTCAACCCGCCGGTTTACCGATCTGAAATGGGGAACCAAGAATCCGATTATCATTCGGGATCCGGAATTTGGGCCAACGCGAGTCCGTGCTTTTGGCACATACGCGGTCCGGGTGTCTGACCCCGGCAAGTTCCTGGTCGAAATCGTCGGCACAGACGGCGAGTTCACAATGGACGAAATCAGCTATCAGATCCGCAACATCATCGTGCAGGCGTTCAGCCGCGTCGTCGCAACGGCCGGTATTCCCGTGCTTGATATGGCTGCAAACACGCAAGATCTCGGACGTATTCTGGCCGAAGGTATATCGGGAACCCTTGCATCTTACGGCCTCGAACTTCCGGAACTCTACATTGAAAACATTTCCCTGCCGCCCGCCGTCGAGAAGGCGCTGGATGAACGCACATCACGCGGCATGGTTGGCTCACTGGACGATCACTTGCGCTACAAGGCGGCCGACGCTTTGGGACAGCAAAACGGGGCTGCCGGGTCCGCTATGGGCATGGGATTAGGCGCCGGAATGGGGATGCAGATGGGCGGCATGATGGCCGGTCCTTGGGGCCCGCGCCCGGCAGAACCTCTGGCTCCACCTCCGCCGCCTCCGGTTGAGAACGTCTGGCACGTTGCTGATGGCGGCAAGACTTTGGGACCCTACTCAAAAGCTGACCTCGGCAGATTGGCGGGCGAAAAAAAGCTAGCGCGAGAAAGCTGGGTTTGGACGCAAGGACAAGATGGCTGGCAACATGCCAACGATATTGATGAACTCGCGCAATTGTTCACTGTTTCGCCGCCGCCACCACCGCAAGGATAGGTGCATGGATCGAGGTCCCATCTGAAAGTATTATGACCCGTCGTGGATTTGTCATATTTGCCCATTGGGCGACTGGGTTTTTGCTGGCCGTCCTTTTGATAGAAGGCCCGAGCGCTTCAGTGTGGCTGACAGCAGGTTTCGCTGCGCTGAGTGGGCTTTGGTTCACAATCTACGCCCTGGGTCGCGGACCCCTTGGCAAACCTGGGCCAAAGTCGACTGGTGTCTTGCGACCTGTTCACCGCTTTCAACATCACATTCTCTGCTTCGCCATGGCGGCAGCTTCCGTGGCATCCAATACGGCTTTGGAAGACAACATCACAGGACGCGCGATGGCCGTATTGCTGCTTCTTGGCCTCCTTCACGGCATCATCCATCTTTGGCGTCACACGGCATTTTTTGACGGGGCACTGCACACCATCATGCCTAAATTCTTGCACGGAATCCTCTGATGGGCTCGGAAGATCATCGATTCCCTTGCCACAATTGCGGGTCTGACCTGCGGTTTGATCCCGGGGCCGACCAACTGATCTGTGATCATTGCGGCAGTGCCGAGACAATTGATCATAGCCCTTGGGATCGCAACCAGGCCATCAAGGAGCAGGACTTTTCAGCCACCCTGCGCGCAAGCACTAGCGGCGTGGAAATGGAAGAGGCACGCACTTCGCAATGTCCAAATTGTGGTGCGCGCATCGAATTCGACGGCGCAGTGCACTCCAAAGAGTGCCCCTATTGTGCAACGCCTGTCGTCACCGATACCGGGGCAACCCGGCAGATAAAACCGCGCGCAGTTGTTCCATTCGAGTTGAGCGAAGACGCGGCGCGTCAGGCCATGAAGGACTGGCTTGGTCGTCTTTGGTTCGCGCCAAACGGCTTAACAGAATATGCGCGAAAAGGCCGCAAGCTAAGCGGCGTCTATACTCCGTGCTGGACCTTCGATGCCGACACGAAAACCCGCTACACAGGGCAGCGCGGCATTGAATACACGACAACGAGGACTGTGACCCGCAATGGCAAACGGCAGACAGAACCGCACACGAAAGTTAGGTGGACCTCTGTATCTGGGCGTGTCGCGCGCTTTTTTGATGATGTTTTGGTCGTCGCTTCGACAGCGCTACCCGCGAAATTCCGCACCTGCTTGGGCCAATGGGATCTCACACGACTGGAACCCTATTTGCCCCAGTATCTCGCGGGCTTTCGCGCCGAAGCCTATACTGTGTCGCTTGAGGACGGCTTCAAAAAAGGCAGAACCATCATGGATCGCCAGATCATACGGGACATCAAGTTCGATATCGGAGGAGATCGTCAGCGTGTTCAAAACATTGAAACCAAACTCAGCGATGTGACCTTCAAGCACATATTGGTTCCGGTTTGGCTCGCCGCCTATAAATACCGCGGCCGGTCATTTCGTTTTGTTGTGAACGGTCAGAGCGGTCAGGTCGCCGGAGAACGGCCTTGGTCAATCTGGAAGCTGACGCTTGCCGCCCTTCTTGTTGCGATCATCGCCGGCGCTTTGGGCTACACGGCTGCAGTCAATCAAGGATAAACTCTTTTCTCGCCGACTTGCGACGCAGCGCGTGTGAGTTTAGACCCCGCGAAACAGATTTGCTGGAGGAGAACCGATGATCCTGTGCTCTGGAGAAGCTTTGATCGATATGCTGCCCCGCCACACCGCAAACGGTGAGCGTGCTTTTGCGCCTTACGCGGGCGGTGCGGTTTTTAACACATCCATTGCACTTGGTCGCTTGGGGGTTTCAACGGGCTTTTATAGCGGCTTGTCGACGGATCTGTTCGGGGAACTTCTTACAGACGCGCTGTCGGCGGCGAGCGTTGACAGCAGCATGGCCGCGCGCTCGGACAAGCCGACGACATTGGCATTTGTGACACTGACACACGGTCAGGCAAGTTATGTTTTTTACGATGAGAACTCTGCGGGCCGCATGCTAAGCGCCGAAGACCTGCCAACGCTTGATGCGGCTGTTTCCACACTGTTTTTCGGTGGTATCTCTTTGGTCGTTGAACCCTGCGCGCGGGCTTACGAGGCCCTGATGATGCGCGAGAAAGATCGACGTGTGATCATGCTTGATCCGAATATTCGACAAGGTTTTATCGTCGACGAGGCAGCATACCGCGACAGGATTGGTCATATGATGGCGGCCAGCGATATCGTGAAAGTATCCGACGAAGACCTTGCTTGGCTCACCGGGCATGACGATCTGCAACGCGGCGCGGCTGATTTGTTAAACAAGGGCACAAAACTTATCTGTGTGACGGAGGGCGCCGAAGGGGTCACAGGATACTCTGCTGTGCAAACAGTCCGCGTTCCGGCAAACAAAGTCGCGGTTGTCGATACCGTCGGGGCCGGTGATACTTTCAATGCAGGCTTTTTGGCTGCGCTGTCTGACGCTGGTGTTCTGTCCAAGGCCGAGATCGCAAATCTTCAAGCAGATACAATAGAAGCAGCGCTTTCTCTGGGCGCGCGCGCCGCGGCGGTCACTGTAAGTCGTGCGGGTGCGAACCCTCCGACACGCGCTGAATTGGGATGAGAGCCCTCGTTCAGCGCGTCTCACGCGCTGAGGTTCGCATCGAAGGCGACGTGGTTGGCGCAATTGAAGATGGCGTTTTGATCTTTGTCTGTGCAATGGCAGGTGATCCGCCGAATGCACCCGAGAAACTCGCCGCAAAAATTGCCAAGCTCCGTATTTTTAGAGACGATGACGGACGCATGAACCGCTCACTTTTGGACGTGGGGGGCAGCGCACTTGTCGTCAGCCAGTTCACACTTGCCGCCGACACTCGAAGAGGAAATCGGCCGGGATTTTCAAGCGCCGCACCTCCGGATGAAGGTGAAATTCGGTATTTGGAGTTTGTATCCGCCGTGATGGACCTCAACATTCCCGTCGCAACCGGCACCTTCGGCGCTGACATGGCAGTGGCCCTGGTCAACGACGGTCCGGTGACGATTTGGGTGGATACGGACGGTTGATAGAGCCTTAAAGCGCCTGCAAAATTGCGGACCACGTCGTTTCGAGAACACCCCGACGCGCCTTGATAACCTCGCGCGCGGCCTCAACAAGCGGGGCGCGTTCTTCAGCGTCAAAAAGACGTGCAACGCTTTGTGAAAGCTGTGCCTTGTTGTGAACAAGGATTGCGGCTTCGTCATTTGCAATCGCACGGTCGATCAGAGGAAGTAACGCCAGACTTTCTCTGACCGACAGTGCGTGGAACCACAGCACTTGCCCGTCAGGTCGTCCAAGTGCCGAACAACTGTATTATTCAGGAAAACGCTTTGGATCCTCCTTGGCTTTTTTCAACCTTTTGCGGTGGAAAAGCCATCAAATGGGCCCCTAAACTTGTGAAAATGCAAGTTAGAGGCGCGTAAGCGGAGACATGGCGTCAGGCCGCACCTCGGTTTAATAGCCTCAGCATTGTGATAAGCCCGACGGGGCTACCCTCGCTCGCAACGAAGGCCGCCGAGATACGT
>NZ_JBVCWP010000147.1:0-9758 GCF_057460485.1 Boseongicola sp. | reverse complement strand
TGCTTATGATGAAAAAAGACCCCTTCAAGTACTTTCACAGCAGCCCAGAGATCATTCACCTGGCGGTCATGATGGACGTTCGCCTTCCCCTTTCGCTTCGCAATGTCGAGGACCTGCTGCACGAGCGCGCCATCGACATCAGTCACGAAACGGTGCGGTCCTGGTAGAACAGATTTGGCCCGATGTTCGCTGCTGAGATCCGGAAAAGGCGGGTCAGCGGGATGCGCGCATACTCGAACTGGCGATGGCACTTGGACGAGGTTTTCGTGAAAATCAACGGCGAAACGCATTATCTTTGGCGCACCGTAGACCATGAAGGTGAAGTGCTGGAATCCTTCGTCACCAAGCGTCGTGATCGCAACGCATAATCTTCGCGCCTGAACTTTGGTGTCCGGCCAGATGAGCAAATAGGACGCGCTGCGGTTCGATGATCGCCTTGGCCTATCGCAGAAAGCCGGGGATCTGAATCAAACTGCGCGGCCCGAGGGCCGCGCAGGTCAATGCGTAGACAGATCACTTACTCAGCAGGTATCGCCAGATCGAGACCCATGATTGGCATGTCCAGCTTGTTCAGCATCTCTTTCGGGCAAACCTGAATGAATTTTAACTTCGCTTCGTCCCAATTCTGCAGAATCTCAGCCGCGCGTGCGCTGCCGCTTTCCTTCAAATGGCGCTCAACAAGCCCCTTTAGCTCATCCATATAGACGCCCTCGTTCACCGGAACGGTGACGAGCGTCTCCATGTTGATCATTTCGGGCGTCTTGCCCTCGGGGTCATAGAGATAGGCCATGCCGCCGGTCATGCCCGCGCCAAAATTCGGGCCAATGCTGCCCAAAATCACCGCGACCCCGCCGGTCATGTATTCGCACCCGTTCGAGCCAGCGCCCTCAACCACAACCTTCGCGCCCGAGTTCCGCACCGCAAACCGCTCCCCTGCGCGACCGGCGGCAAACAGAAACCCGTCTGTTGCGCCGTAAAGCACCGTGTTGCCGATGATCACGTTATCAGCCGCCACCAGAGGCGAGATTTTCGGAGGTCGAACAACAATCGTACCGCCCGAAAGACCCTTACCGACGTAATCATTGGCATCCCCTGACACTTCGATCCGAAGTCCTGGTGCCGCAAAGGCCCCAAGCGACTGCCCGGCAGATCCGTCAAGCCGGATGCTCAGGTGATCGGGCTGTAAGGAATTGCGCATCCCGAAGCGCTTGACGATGTGGCTTGATGTGCGCGTGCCAATGGTCCGGTGTGTATTGCGCACCGAATATCCAAGCTGCATTTTTTCACCGTCATCAAGGAACCGTGCGGCATCTCGCACGATTTCGGCGTCGAGCGTATCATCAACAGTGTTCCGGTCTTTCAGGCGATCATAAACGATCTGATCTGCCCCATCGACGGTGATCAAAAGTGGGTTCAGATCCAGATCATCAAGATGAGCCGCTCCCCGGCTGACCTGGCTCAGCAAATCAGCCCGCCCAATGACATCCGCCAAGGACCGCGCGCCGATAGACGCAAGGATCTCCCGCACTTCCTGCGCATAGAACGTGATCAGGTTCACAACCTTGTCCGCGTCGCCGGTAAATTTGGCCCGCAACTCTTCGTCCTGTGTACAGACACCAACCGGGCAAGTGTTGGACTGGCACTGACGCACCATAATACAGCCCATCGCGATCAGCGCCGCTGTGCCGATGCCGTATTCCTCGGCGCCCATCATCGCGGCCATGACGATGTCACGACCTGTGCGCAAACCACCGTCGGTCCGCAAAGTCACACGCCCGCGAAGATTGTTCATCGACAGAACCTGATGCGCTTCGGTCAAGCCCATTTCCCAAGGCAAGCCCGCATATTTGATTGACGTCGCGGGCGACGCGCCCGTTCCGCCGTTGTGGCCGGAAATCAGGATCACGTCGGCTTTCGCTTTGGCGACACCAGCCGCAATTGTGCCGACACCAGACGCCGCCACTAGCTTCACAGTCACCTTCGCGTGCGGGTTGATCTGCTTCAGGTCGTAGATCAGCTGCGCGAGGTCTTCGATCGAATAGATGTCGTGGTGCGGTGGCGGAGAAATCAGCGTCACACCCGGCGTTGAGTGCCGCAGACGTGCGATCAACTCGGTCACTTTCATGCCAGGGAGCTGACCACCCTCACCGGGCTTTGCGCCCTGCGCGACCTTGATCTCAAGCTCTTCGCATTGGTTCAGATATTCGGCCGTAACGCCAAAACGCCCCGAAGCCACCTGCTTGATCTTCGCTGATGGGTTGTCGCCGTTCGGTTCCGGCACGAAATGCGCTGGATCCTCGCCACCTTCGCCACTGTCAGATTTCGCTCCGATCCGGTTCATCGCAACGTTCAGCGTCTTATGCGCCTCGGGGCTCAACGCCCCTAAAGACATGCCCGGCGTCACGAATCGCTTACGGATCGAGGTGATGCTTTCGACCTCTTCGATTGGCACCGGCGTGGCCATCGGTTTGATGTCCAACAAATCACGCAAATGGATGGGCGGGTTCGACCGCATCTTTGCCGAATACTGCTGCCACATCGCATAAGACGCACGCGAACATGCGGCCTGCAACAAGTGCATCGAAGTCGCTTCCCACGCATGGGTCTCGCCCGACTGACGGGCTTTGTAAAAGCCGCCGATTGGCAAGATAGAATCGCCGGCAAAGCCTCTTGCGTGAACCGCTTCAGCGGCCTTTTGCAGACCACTGATACCAATACCCGAGATGCGGGAATGCATGCCTGGGAAGAACTCGGCGACCAATGCGCGCGAAAGCCCCACGGCCTCAAAATTCAGTCCGCCGCGATAAGACGAAACAACCGAAATCCCCATCTTCGACATGATCTTCAAAAGACCAGCATCAATGGCAGCGCGATACCGCGCCACGGCTTCGGTCAGCGAGCCGTCGATCAAGCCACGCTCAATCCGGTCCGCAATACTGTCTTCGGCAAGATAGGCGTTCACTGTCGTCGCACCGCAGCCGATCAGAACTGCGAAATAATGCGGATCAATACACTCGGCAGATCGCACATTCAGCGAACAAAACGTCCGCAAGCCTTTGCGGGTCAGCCACGAATGCACCGCACTCGTCGCAAGGATCATCGGTATCGCAACCTTGCTGTTATCGGAATTCTGATCCGTCAAAACAAGATGCCCGGCCCCTGACCGCACAGCGTCCTCAGCTTCGGCCCGGATACGCTCCAAAGCAGTCTGAAGGGCACCTTGGGGATCACCTGCCGGGAACGTGCAATCAATCTCGACCATATCGGCATCAAACGTCGTCTTCAGCCGATCAAACTGCGCATTCCCAAGGAATGGGCTATCCAGAACGATGATCTCGGTTTGGCTGGAGTTCTGATCCAGCACGTTTTTCAGGTTGCCGAACCGCGTCTTCAGGCTCATCACGCGGAATTCGCGCAAACTGTCGATCGGCGGGTTCGTCACCTGAGAGAAATTCTGCCTGAAATAGTGGCTCAGCGGACGATACTTTTTCGACAAAACAGCCGATGGAGTATCATCGCCCATCGACGCCAACGTCTCTTTCCCGTCCTCGGCCATCGGAGCCAAAATCTGCTCTAACTCCTCAATCGAGTAGCCCGCCGCCACCTGACGCCGCCGCAATTCATTGCCGCTAAACAGCGGTTGCTCGCTTACAACGGCGAGATCGTCGTCCAACTCCACAACCTTAGCGACCCACTCACCAAACGGAGCAGAATTCGACAGAACCGTCTTCATCTCAACGTCGTGGAACAGCTTCCCCTCGACCATATCGACCGCAATCATCTGGCCCGGACCAAGCGCGCCCTTCTCAACAATCGTGGCTTCATCGGTCGGCACCATGCCTGTTTCGGACCCGGCAATCAGCAAACCGTCACCCGTCACCGTGTACCGCATGGGTCGCAAACCATTGCGGTCCAGACCCGCACATACCCAACGCCCGTCCGTCATCGCCAAAGCGGCGGGGCCGTCCCACGGCTCCATCACGGCATTGCAATAGGAATACATGTCGATCCACGGCTGCGGCAATTCCACCGCCTGCTTCGACCAGCTCTCCGGCACCAGCATCGTCTTCGCCATCGGTGCCGACCGCCCGGCGCGCACCAATACCTCAAACACCGAATCCAGAGCGGCAGAATCGCTCGATCCGGCCGGGATGATCGGCTTGATGTCGTCAGCCATGTCCCCAAACGCGCCCGACGCCATGCGGATCTCGTGGGACTTCATCCAGTTGACGTTGCCCTTCAGCGTGTTGATCTCACCGTTATGCGCCAACATGCGGAACGGCTGCGCCAACCACCACTGCGGGAAAGTGTTCGTCGAATAGCGCTGGTGATAGATCGCAAACGCGCTTTCGAACCGCTCGTCCTTCAGATCTGGGTAAAACTCGGCCACATCCTGCGCCAGCATCATGCCTTTGTAGATGATTGACCGGCACGACAGCGACGCCAGATAAAGCGTCGGGACCTGAGCCGCCAACGCTGCTTTCTCAATCCGGCGACGGATCACATACAACTCGCGCTCAAACGTTTCTTCGTCGACGCCCTTGGAATTCGAGATTAGGATCTGCTCAATCTCGGGCCGCGTCGCGTTCGCCTTTTCGCCCAGCACATCAATGTTCACAGGCACATGACGCCAGCCATAGATGTAATACCCCATGCGAAGAATTTCGGTCTCGATAATCGTCCGACAGGTCTCCTGAGCGCCAAAGTTCGTGCGCGGCAGAAACACCTGACCCACGGCCAGCATTTCGCCGCCGCGCGGCGTATGTCCCGTGCGCTCGATCATGTCGCCAAAGAACGCAAACGGGATCTGCACGTGGATGCCTGCGCCGTCACCAGTCTTGCCGTCCGCATCAACCGCGCCTCGGTGCCAAACGGCCTTCAACGCATTGATGCCGTTCTCGACAACTTTCCGGGATTTTGACCCGTCAATCGACACCACAAGCCCGACGCCACAGGATGCGTGCTCGTCTTCGCTGCGGAACAACGAATGCTCGGTCATCCATTGGCGGCGGGCTTCCTCGGCGGCGGCCCATTCTGCATCATATTTGGTCATCGTCGCGTCTCCTCATTGTCGGAGAAAAGGGCTTCGACTTCGGCCCTTGTCATCGTTTTGTGGTCATGGCTCAGATCGAACGCGGCAGGGCGCTCGTCTGCGTAAAATTCAATACCAACCGGCAGACCGGTCGCGTCAGGAAACAGGCCCGCCGACAGCTTTAAAAGGCCCTTCATCGGCCCTTCTGCCGTCACGCGATAGAATACGCCCGAGCCGCACTTGCTGCAAAAGCCGCGCTCGGCCCAAGGCATAAGGGCAATCGTCTTCACCGGGCCCTCGATGCGCACGGTGTTGGCGTCAGCCTCGAACGCAAAGTTCATGCCCCCCGTCCAGCGCTTGCAATTGTCGCAATTGCAGGCGGTTATATAGGGCTGCGTCGGTGTCGCTATTACCGAAACAGCACTGCACATGCATTGGCCTTCCAGAGCGCCGGTCATGTTGACTGCGACGCCAGATAGGCATCTAACTTTGCCATCTCGTCGGCTTCGGCGCTTTGTCTTGCGCTGCCAAACGCAGGTATCCGACTTGGTCGATAATCGACGAAAATCTCTTCGGTTACCCGCATCCCAGATTGATCGTCCAAAAGTCCGGCGGCCAAAATTTGCGGCGCCTTGCCTTGCATCTTCCAATAGATCGTCGATCCGCACGTCCCGCACACCGTGCGCTCGCCCCGCTCGCTCGCATGATGGTCGCGCATACTTTCGGCGCCCGGCATTTCAAGGTTTTCAATCGCGACTGCGAAATACGGACCACCGCCGGTCCAACGCTGACACTGCACGCAATGGCACGCCTGAATGGTATCGCCAACGACGGCGGTGAACGTTACCGCGCCATGCAAACACTGTCCTGTCTTCCGCGCCATCTTCAACCCTCATTACCCGAACGGGTCAGCTTTGCTGTCCCATGTGGCTGCCAAATCCCCAACTCGTTTGGCGCCTGCACCAACGCAATACCGACGTCATTCCGACATTACTCGGCAGCGACTTTTGCCGCTTGACCGATATAGTCCAAAATCGCGTCGGCCGCCTCGCGCCCATCGCGAATTGCCCAGACAACAAGCGACGCACCGCGCACAATATCACCGGCGGCATAGACGCCCGGCACGTTGGTCGCATGGGTCTTAAAGTCCGCCCTCACCGTGCCCCAGCGTGTGACTTCCAAACCGTCCACGCCCCAAAGCGTCGGCAGGTCTTCCGGCTCGAACCCAAGTGCTTTGATAACCAAATCCGCGCCTTCAACGTAATCCGACCCTTCAATCAACTCCGGCACCCGACGCCCGGTTGCATCGGGTGCACCAAGACGCATCTTCTGCACCATCACGCCGTCAACTTCTTCGCCGGTGAAACCTTTGGGGGCCGACAACCATACGAACTCAACGCCTTCTTCTTCGGCATTTTGCACTTCGCGCTGCGATCCTGGCATGTTCGCCTTGTCGCGCCGATAGAGACACTTCACGCTTTCTGCGCCCTGACGGATCGCGGTCCGAACACAGTCCATTGCCGTGTCACCGCCGCCGATGACGACCACACGCTTGTTTTCTGCGTCCAGCAATCCGGCGTCAAATTCCGGCACCTCGTCGCCGAACGACTTACGGTTCGACGCTGTCAGATAGTCAATTGCCCGCACAATCCCCTCGGCACGAATACCTGGAGCATCCAGCTCGCGTGACTTGTAAACCCCTGTCGCAATTAGGATTGCGTTGTGTTTCGCCTGTAATTCGTCAAACGTGATGTCCGCGCCGACGTTGCAGTTCAGCACAAATTCTACGCCACCCTTTTCAAGCTGATCGTTGCGCCGCATCACGACGTCTTTCTCAAGCTTGAAGCCAGGAATGCCATAGGTCAGCAATCCGCCCGCACGGTCATAGCGGTCATAAATCGTGACCTGCACGCCGGCGCGCCGCAACCGATCTGCTGCCGCGAGTCCACCGGGACCGCCGCCAATAATACCGACGCTTTCAGGGCGTTCCGCATGCGGAACAATCGGCTTTACCCAGCCTTGCTCCCAAGCCGTGTCGGTGATGTATTTCTCAACTGACCCGATCGTCACGGTGCCATGACCAGACGCTTCGATTACGCAATTGCCTTCACAGAGACGATCCTGGGGGCAGATCCGTCCACAAATCTCGGGAAACGCATTCGTCGCCTGGCTGATCTCGTAGGCCTCGCGAAGGCGCCCCTCGGCCGTCAGCTTCAGCCAATCCGGGATGTTGTTGTGCAGCGGGCAATGAGTCTGGCAATACGGCACGCCACATTGGCTGCACCGGCTCGACTGCTCCTTGGCCTTCTGGTCCGCGTACTCGGCGTAAATCTCGTGGAAATCCTCACGACGTACAGTGGCTTCGCGCTTTTCGGGCATGTCACGCGGTGTAGAGACAAACTTAAGCATCGGGTTCTCGGCCATGGCTCGGACCTCACGTAAAATTTCCAGATCGCTCTAATAAGCGGTGTTCCGGAAAAAGAAAAGGCAGCAATGCTGCCCTAAAATGCGATTATTTGGATGGTCCGGTATGATTTTATGCCGCAGAAGCGCAATAGTAGGTCCGAAATGTTACCTAAATAGAATCTTTCCATCGAATCTCAATAGGTTAGTGTAGCCACACTTTCCGCATCGCAGCGAGACCCATGCCCATATTTCATCTGATCCTCGTCGCCGTCATTCAGGGCATCACCGAATTTCTGCCGATTTCCAGTTCGGGTCACCTCATTCTGCTCCCGAATCTTACTGGGATGGAGGATCAGGGCCAGGTTATCGACGTCGCCGTGCACGTCGGCACTCTTGGCGCGGTGGTGCTCTACTTCTGGGCTGATTTGCGCCGCGCGCTTCTGGGTATTCCAAAGATCTTAAGGCGACAGATCGACGACCAGAATGCATGGCTTGCGCTATGCCTGATCATCGCGACCATTCCTGTCGTACTCGCGGGTCTAATCTTCAAGCTGACCGGTTTGGACGACATTCTCCGCTCGGTTGCAGTCGTTGGTTGGATGACCCTGATCTTCGGGATTGTTCTATATTGGGCCGACCAAACCGGAACGGTCGAAAAAACCGCCGAGCGTTGGGGTATCAAAGATGCGGTCATCATGGGCCTTGCGCAAATCCTCGCGCTAGTCCCTGGCACGTCCCGTTCCGGTATCACGATCACCGCAGCGCGTCGCCTCGGTTACGCCCGCGAGGACGCTGCAAGACTGGCGATGTTGATGTCGGTCCCCACCATCCTCGCGTCCGGAGTTCTGCTCGGCGCCGAGGTCGCACTCGCAATGGATGCAGCGGCCGTTAAAGATGCAGCAATCGCCGCCGTCTTTGCATTCGGAATGGCACTTGCCGCTCTGGCAATAATGATGCGTCTCCTGCGCAGCGTCAGCTTCACACCCTACGTGATCTATCGTATCGTCCTAGGGCTTGCGCTGCTTTGGGTGGCCTACACTTAACCCTTAAGGTTACGCGCACTTTCTTTCAGCGCAGCGTACTGACCCGACGGGCGGAAAATCCAAAGATAAGACGGCAAAATCGCATCCATCGAACTCGGCGCAATTCCAAGCGTATCCAAACCCTTCGCGCCCTCTGAAACCACGTTGTCGCGCGTCAGTTCCTTTAGCTGATCGCGGGTAACTGGCTGAGGGGCTAATCCACCCGTAAGCGATGAAGCAACGCCTGTTATGGCGGCCAAAACCCGGCCCATCCAAAACGGAAACCCAATGACCAGACGACGACGACGAACGACGTCCAGCATCGTCTTGATTAACTCACGGAAAGACGCCACTTCAGGCCCGCCAAGCTCATAGACGCCGGGCGCAGCTTGACCGATTGCGCCCAATTCGGCGGCGGCAGCAACATCATCAACATAGATCGGCTGGAACTTCGTTTCGGCTCCAAACAATGGCACCATCGGAGACATCCTCGCCATGCCTGCAAAGCGATTGAAAAACTGGTCTTCCGGCCCGAACACAACAGAGGGCCGCAAAATGACCGCGTCAGGCATCGACGCCAAAACGGCATCCTCACCAAGACCCTTCGTCTTCCCATATACGCTAGGCGCATCCGCCCCGGCCCCGATTGCCGAGATATGCACCATCCGCGCTACCCCAGTTTCAGCCGCGATGCGGGCAATTCGTGCCGCACCTTCGTGCTGCACGGCCCCCAAATTATTCTTGCCCTTGGCATCAAACGTTCCAACGCAGTTGATCACGGCCTCGGCCCCGGTCATCACCGCACGAACGCTGTCGTCGTCGCGGATGTTGCAAAACACGGGCTCTACCTGTCCGACAACGCCGTAGGGTTTGACGAAGTGGGCATCATTCGGGCGCCGCACTGCAACCCGCACACGCCATCCCTGACGGGCCATCCGTTGTGCAATATACCGACCCACAAAGCCCGATCCGCCATATATCGTTACGAGTCTCGACATGCGCGTAGTCCTCTTTCGTTCGCCCACGGGTGTAGCGTTGCACCGCCCAACCGACAAGGCGCATTTCGCCTTGTGATTGGTCGTTGACAGGCCTTGGATCGCCGCGTATTTCCCCCGGTCACGACACCTGCCCAGGTGGCGGAATGGTAGACGCGCTAGCTTCAGGTGCTAGTATTGGCAACGATGTGGAGGTTCGAGTCCTCTCCTGGGCACCACATAATCAGTTTAAATATTTGATTTGCATAGATAAAACCAATTTTAGCTTTTTTGTATCCCCCCAATTATACACCCTATGAGCTT
>NZ_JBVCWP010000146.1:0-9761 GCF_057460485.1 Boseongicola sp. | reverse complement strand
TTCGTCCTTCACACGTTCGCCGTCGACCGTGGTCCAGCCGCCGGCCAGCTCCCAGTCCGCACAGGTCGCAAAGTCCTCCAGCGTTTTGACATCGTCTTCGGCCAGCGCTTCCACCATCTGCGGTGTCAGGCCGTCAAATCCGATGAGGCTGTCTTCGGCGCCCATCTCGCGGGCGCGATCAAGAGCTTTCTCGTTCTGTGCTTCCAGATAGTCGCGCGCACGCGCCTGAAGCTCACCCACTGTGCTGTCGTCGACACCATCAATAACCATAAGTTCCTCTGCCTCGACGTATGCGACCTCTTCAAGATTGGTGAAGCCTTCCGAGACCAGCAACTGAGCAAAGAATTCGTCCAGATCAAGCGTGTCCATAAACAGCTTGGTGCGCAGTTCGAACTCTGCCTGACGCCGTGTTGATTCTTCTTCTTCGGTTATGATGTCGATATCGAGGTGCGTCAGCTGCGACGCCAGACGCACGTTTTGACCACGACGGCCAATTGCGAGGCTCAACTGTTCTTCTGGCACAACAACTTCGATCTTGCCTGCGTCTTCATCAAGAACAACCTTCGAAACCTCCGCTGGCTGCAGAGCGTTCACGAGGAACGTCGGCGCGTCTTCATTCCATGGAATGATGTCAATCTTCTCGCCCTGAAGTTCGTTCACAACGGCCTGCACGCGCGAACCACGCATACCGACGCAAGCGCCAACCGGGTCAATTGAGTTGTCATAAGAAATCACGGCGATCTTCGCGCGCGAACCGGGATCACGGGCAACGGCCTTGATCTCGATGATTCCGTCGTAAATCTCGGGCACTTCCATTTTGAACAGCTCAGCCATGAATTCGGGCGCCGTCCGGCTGAGGAAAATCTGCGGACCGCGCGCTTCGCGGCGAACTTCCTTGATGTAGCAACGGATGCGGTCGTTCGGGCGATAGCTTTCGCGGCCAATCTTCTCGTTCCGACGCAGCACAGCCTCGCCGCGACCCACGTCGACGATGACGTTACCGTACTCCTCGCGCTTAACCTGACCATTGATGATCGTGCCCGCGCGGTCCTTAAATTCTTCGTACTGACGATCACGCTCGGCTTCGCGGACCTTTTGCAAGATCACCTGCTTGGCCGACTGCGCGGCAATCCGACCCATTTCCACGGGTGGAACTTCGTCAACAATCGTGTCGCCGATTTTCGGGTCATCAAGATATTGCTTGGCCTGCTCAGGCGTCAGTTGCGATTGATAGTTCTCAAGCTCTTCGTCTTCCGGATCAATGACCGTGCGAACCCGTGTGAACGTGGCTTTGCCGGTTTTCCGGTCGATCGACACGCGAATGTCCATCTCGGCGCCGTAACGCGACTTCGCCGCACGGGCGAGACTTTCTTCCATCGCTTCGATCACGAGACCGGGGTCGATCATCTTCTCACGCGCGACCGCCTCGGCCGTTTGCAGAAGTTCAAGCTGGTTTGCGGAAGTAATCGCCATTCTTCAGGTCTCCTCGTCGCCATCAATGATGGTCTGTATTTCGTCGAATTGTTTTTCGTCTACATCGCCTGCGTCCTTGCGGGCACGCAACACATCGCGAATCAGATCGTCGGTCAGAACCAGTTTCGCGTCCGACAACCATTCATAGTTCAGGCCAATCGTCGCTGGTTCGCCCTGAATTTCGATCTCGATAAGCACATCACCGTCTTCGGTGCCCTGAAGCTGGCCCTTAAAGCGACGGCGGCCGTCAATCATTTCCGTCGTCTCAAGCTTCACTTCGTGCCCTTGCCAGGCATCGAAGTCCTTTAGACGCGTCAATGGACGGTCGATGCCAGGGCTTGAAACTTCAAGCGTGTAAGCATCCTCAAGCGGATCTTCGACGTCCAAAGTTGCGCTGACAGCCGTCGAAATCCGGGCGCAATCGTCGACCTCAATACCGCCGGCGGCCTTGTCAGCCATGATCTGAAGCGTCTTTGTCTCGCCGCCCATCAACCGCACACGCACCAATTCGAACCCCATGTCTTCAATGACAGGCGTAATGATATCGGCCATTCGCCGATCCATACTGGTTTTTGCAATCAGTTCAGACATAGTCGTTCAGCTTGCCTTCAGGCACAAAAAAACGGGCGCGCGGCCCGTAAAAATTTCCGGTGGAGCGTCGGGGGTGGAAGCCGAAGCGCCGCTGTTGAGAGGGGATATACGCGCGAAGGTATGAGTCTGCAAGGGGAAAGACGGGGGTGTTGCTGTTGGGGCGTCTTGCTTTACCCAAGACTTGCGACATGGTGTGCAAACAGCAGCGCGCCAATTTAACGGCAGACTGATTTCTCGGGGACACATGACCAATGATCCGGATTGCAAAACGCCACCCCTATCTCGTCACTGCTTTTGCGTTTGCTTTGGCTGTAATGCTGTTCTTCACAGTCCGGCTTGCAGCATCAATGATCTTCTGGAACGACCGCGCCCACCTCGACCAGCCGCTTGCCGGATGGATGACGCCCCGCTACATCACCCGGTCCTGGAACGTTCCGCCAGACTTTGTGGCGACAACGCTCGCGCTTGAGCGCGATGGGGCCGGACGCCGCGTCACCCTTCAGGACCTGGCGGACCAACAAGGTCGCAGCCTCGAATCACTGATCCAAGATCTCAAAATCGCCCTTTCAAGCCGCCGCGCGACCGCCAATGAATGAAACTCTCTTCGGCTACGTCTCAACCTATGGGCTGCCGGTCGTTGCCGTGGCGGCCTATCTGTCGTGTCTCGCTATACCGATCCCGACATCGGCTGTCATGCTTGCCGCAGGGGCCTTTGCCGCGGCAGGAGACCTCATCCTTTGGCAGGTCGTCACCTTGGCTTGGCTCGCCGCTGTTCTTGGCGATCAGACCGGCTTTTTTATCGGGCGGAAGGGCGGCGCGCGCATTATCGAGATTCTGGAGGCACATCCGCGCCGTGCTGCGCTGATCGGTAACGCACGCGCGCTGATGCAGAGATGGGGCGGGGTTGGTGTTTTCTTTTCGACGTGGCTTTTTGCGCCCTTGGGGCCTTGGGTAAACTTCCTTGCAGGGTCCGCCAAGCTTTCATGGATTCGCTTTACACTCTGGGACATCGCCGGCGAGGCCATCTGGGTTGGGCTTTATGTTTCGCTAGGCTTTCAGTTCGCCGCCCGACTGCCGGAGATCACGACCATTCTCAACGACTGGGCTGGGCTGATATCTGCTGCCGTCGTCACTCTGGGCCTCGCCCTTTTCCTGCTGCATAAGGTTCGTGCATCCAGGAACGACAACGCATCGCATGGGAGGTGAAATTGGACAAGCCACACGCCCCGAAACAGCTCGCCCAGCGCAAAGATTTTCGGGACGAGCCACATGCCTTTGACTGCCTCTGAACAGACGCTCTTCGATCTGCGCCTGGAGCGCTCGCGCCGGGATCTGTTCGACATGTGTGAAGCGCTTTACGGACGTCATCCGGACTATACCTCGTTTCGCGCCCGGCTTGAGGCCGCAATGCAGGAAGCCTGGGAACAACGTCCTGACGATCTCAAATGGCTCGATATGAAGCGGGATCTTGAGCCCGACTGGTTCCAGCGGCCCGATATGGTGGGCTATGTCTTTTACATCGACCAGTTCGCAGGTGACCTGAACGGCGTGCTTGGCAAGCTCGATTATCTTGAAGAGATGGGTGTGACCTATGTCCACCTGATGCCCTGCCTCAAGCCGCGCCCGGGTGACAGCGATGGCGGCTATTCGGTTATGGACTACCGCGCCATCAACCCGATCTACGGCACGATGGAAGATTTTGTGCGTGTGGCCACGGCCTTGCGGACGCGGGGAATGTCGCTTTGCATTGATCTTGTTCTGAACCACACGGCACGCGAGCACGCTTGGGCTGAGGACGCCCGTGCCGGGGATGTGGCCAAGCAGAACTACTTCCATATTTTTGAAGATCGCGCGCTGCCGGACCAGTACGAACAAACCCTGACCGAGGTTTTTCCCGAACACGCCCCCGGAAGCTTCACCTTCGACAACAGCCTGCAAAAATGGGTCTGGACCACGTTCAATACCCACCAGTGGGACCTGAACTGGGCCAACCCCAACGTATTCTTAGAGATCGCCGAGGTCATGCTTTATCTCGCAAACAGAGGCGTCGACGTCCTGCGACTTGATGCGGTGGCGTTCATGTGGAAGCGCATGGGCACGCGCTGTCAGTCCGAGCCGGAAGTCCACATGATCCTGCAGGCCTTGCGGGCCGTGTGTCGCATTGTTTGCCCGGCGGTGATCCACCTGGAAGAAGCGATTGTCAGCCCGCAGGAAATGCTGCCCTACCTCGGGCGCGGCGCGCACGACGGCAAGGAGGGCAACCTCGCCTATCACAACTCACTGATGGTGCAGTTTTGGTCTGCTCTTGCATCGCGCGACACAAGGCTCATGACCCACATTCTGCGGACGCATTTTCCGACAATTTTGCGCAATGCCACCTACGCCACATACATCCGATGCCACGATGATATTGGCTGGGCGATCACTGACGAGGACGCCCGCGCTATAGGGGCAACCGGACATGGTCACCGCGCCTTCCTGCGCGATTTCTATGCTGGTGATTTCCCAGGCAGCTTCTCTCGCGGCGTCTTGTTTGGCGTCAACGAGGGCACAGGCGACAGCCGTATGTCCGGCAGTTTTGCGTCACTTGCGGGCCTGGAAACTGCGCTGGAAAGCGGAGACGCAATCGCCGTGCAACGCGGCGTTGACCGCATTCTTCTGGGCCATGCCCTAATCGCCGCCTATGGTGGCATCCCGCTGATCTACATGGGCGATGAGATCGCGATGCTGAACAATCAAAGCTATCTCGATCAGTCGGAAAAATCGCACGACAGCCGCTGGATACATCGCCCTGTTATGGACTGGTCGCGCGTTCAGGCCGCTCGAACCGAGGCCGCAAAGACGCCCGAGGCGCTCGTGTTTCAAGGCACCAGAACCATCCTCGAACGGCGAAAAGCAACGCCCGAATTGCATGCAGCGTATCCTACCAAGATCGTCGATACCCCTAAGTCAGGCATCTTCGCGATCATCCACGAGGCCCCCACCGGAGCGCTGCTTTGCCTGTTCAACTTCACCGAAAACTGGACGGCAGTTCCCGGCGAGTGGGCCTTGGAGCAGGGCGTCCGCGACCTTTATGATGCCTTGTCCGACCGCCTTGTGACGCTTTCCGACGGTAATGTGGCGTTGCCCCCTTACGGGCGCGTGTGGCTGCGGTAAGGTCAGCAAAACAGAAGGTGACACATGCCGGACATTCCAAACGCAGATGGACGTGACTTCTGGTCCGGCCCGAGCGGCCTCAGTTGGATCGCTTCGCAGGAAGAACTCGACACGATCATGGCCGATGTCGCCTCTGCTGTTATGGAGACCGCAGCGCCGAACGCCGGTGATAAGGTCATCGACATTGGCTGCGGCACTGGCGCGCTGTCGCTCCTTGCGGCCAACGCCGTTGGTGCGGACGGTCACGTCCTTGCCACCGACATCTCAGAGCCCCTCCTGTTGCACGCGGGCGAGCGTGGCCAAACGGTCCCGCAAATGTCGACGCTTTTGGCGGATGCGCAGATCGCAGACTGGCCCACTACAGGCTTTGACCTCGCCATCTCCCGCTTTGGTGTCATGTTCTTCAACGATCCCCCTGCGGCCTTCGCCAACATCGCCCGCGCACTAAAACCCGGCGGAAGGATCGCTTTCGCCGCATGGGCGCCTGCACAAGACAACCCGTTCTGGGAGCTGCCCGCACGCGCCGCCTCCGCCCGCTTAGGGCACCCTCCGAAACCCGAACCCAATTCACCCGGCCCCTTAGGTCTCGCCGATATCAACCTCGCCCAAGCCCGCCTCCAAGCAGGTGGCCTCATCAACGTTGGCGGGCGCGAAATCATTGTTTTCCTCAATCACCCCGGCGGCGCATCGGCGATGGCCAGCCTTTGCGTTCGTATCGGAGCCGCCCGTCGCGTGATCAACCACTTCAACGGTACGCCTGAAGACGCTGCCGCAATCGAAGCCACGCTGACCGATAGCTTCGCGCCTTTTGAGACAAACGGCGCGGTCGCTCTCCCTGCCCGCATCAACCTTCTGACCGCAAGTCGCCCCGCCTAGGTTCTTTGGGTCCGGAAAACCCCGGGTGAGCGGGCAACGCTCGCGAGGGCAGAGCCCTAATTCCGCTTGCAAAACCTTGCTCTTGGACGACTGCATCGTCATATAGGTCCGAAACGACAAGGGTCCGAGCATGCAGAACTACCTCGAGTTCGAAAAACCTCTCGCTGAAATTGAAGGCAAGGCCGAAGAGCTTCGTGCTATGGGGCGCGCCAATGACGAAATGGACGTCGAAAAAGAAGCGAAGGCGCTTGATAAAAAGGCCGAGCAGCTTTTGAAAGACCTCTACAAAGACCTCACGCCATGGCGGAAATGTCAGGTTGCCCGGCACCCAAATCGCCCACATTGCAAAGACTATATCGAAGCTTTGTTCACCGAATACACACCGCTTGCCGGCGACCGAAACTTCGCTGACGACCATTCCATTATGGGCGGACTTGCTCGGCTCGACGGACGCCCGGTGATGGTGATCGGCCATGAAAAGGGCAACGACACCACGTCGCGGATCGAACGCAACTTTGGCATGGCGCGCCCCGAAGGGTATCGTAAGGCCATCCGTCTCATGGACTTGGCCGACCGCTTCAACGTCCCTGTTGTGACCTTGGTCGATACCCCCGGTGCCTATCCCGGCAAAGGCGCAGAAGAGCGTGGTCAATCCGAAGCCATCGCGCGCACGACTGAAAAATGCCTGCAACTTGGCGTGCCGCTTGTCAGCGTTATCATCGGTGAAGGCGGTTCAGGCGGAGCGGTTGCTTTCGCCAGCGCCAACCGCGTCGCAATGCTAGAGCATTCGGTCTATTCAGTGATCTCGCCGGAAGGCTGCGCCTCGATCCTGTGGAAAGACGCCGAAAAAATGCGCGAAGCTGCGGAAGCGCTGCGCCTGACTGCTCAGGACCTTCACAAACTTGGCGTCATCGACCGCATTATTGCCGAGCCATTGGGCGGCGCCCAGCGCGGCGCGCAGGCGACGATCAAAGTCGTTGGCGAGTGCATCGACGATATGATCTCCAAGCTTTCATCGCTGTCGCGTGATGAAGTGCGCCACGCGCGTCGCAAGAAGTTTCTCAATATCGGCGCCAAGGGATTGGCCGCCTAACTCGTTTCGCTATCTGACGCTGGGGTGGCGGCTGTCCGGATTGCGGTCATTTCCTTGCTCAACTCCTCTTGCCACGTTCCCCGGACTTCCTGCACGGCCTCCATGTAGGCGGCATTCTCGGTCGGCACGATACCCGGAATATACGATCCCGCGACTTGCACCATCGCTTTACGGTCCATTTCATCAAAGGCATTCGCCATGGCTTGGGCCGCCCCCTGCGGCACACCAAGCGCCACATAGGCAGATCGACCCATGCGGATCGAGGCATCATATGTTTCGCGGATGATGTCCCGGCACCCGACAGCATATAGATCATAGACGTGGTGGCGGTTGCACGCCCGCGCCATAACATGAAGGTTCGGATAATTCTCAATGGCGTATTTGGCCAGCTCGGTGATCTTCTCCTGATCATCAATTGAGATAATCAGCAGCTTTGCCTCGGCGATGCCCGCAGCGGCCAACAGGTCAGGTCGCATGGCGTCGCCATAGTAAGCACGGGCTCCGAACTTGCGAAGCGTGTCGATCTGTTCAGAGCTATAGTCGATCACAGTGGTCGAGTAGCCTGCCGATTGCAGCATCCGGTCGATCACTGTCCCGACGCGGCCGAAACCAGCAATGATCACGCTGCCCCCCTCTTCGATCTCGTCCTGATCGCGGTTCAACGCTGTATTGAAGCGCGGCGCAATCACCCGGTCATACAGAATGAACAAGGCAGGTGTCAGCACCATCGACAAAGCGATGACCAGCAAAAGCTGATCCGCCACGGATTGCGGGATCACCGAGCTTGCGACGGTGAAGCTAAGCAGCACAAAGCCGAATTCTCCGGCCTGAGCGAGGCCCAGCGTCAGCAACCATCGGTCCGTGCCGCGCAGACCAAACAGCGTGCCCAGAACGAACAGAACGCCCCCTTTGATCGCCATCAGTCCAAGCGTCATCGCAATCACAAGGCCAAGGTTATCGAACAGCAGCAGGAAATTGATCCCGGCGCCGACGGTCATGAAGAACAGCCCAAGCAACAGCCCGCGAAAGGGGTCGATGTCGGATTCCAACTCGTGGCGGTATTCGCTGTTGGCAAGAACAACGCCAGCAAGGAACGTCCCCAAAGCGGGGGACAGCCCGACAAGCGTCATCAACAACGCAATCCCGACCACCCCCATTAAGGCTGCAGCGACAAATAATTCCCGCAACCCCGCCGTCGCGATGTAGCGGAAAAGTGGCCGCGTCAGGTAGTTTCCGCCCAATATAACCGCAGCAATTGCGGCCAGCGTAACAAGCGCGGTTTGCCAACCGTTCAGGCCATCGACAAGGCTCATCGACGGCCCATGATCGCCGCCGCCGTGGTCATCTTCACTCTGGCTTTCACCATGCGCGACGTCTGCACCTTGGGTCGTGTTTGTCGCGTGGATTTCTGTGACGCCATGCCCGTCCGTACCGATCCAAGCGGTATCCATAAGGTCAGGCATTGCCAGCAAAGGCACCAACGCAAGGATCGGAATAACCGCGATGTCCTGGGTCAAAAGGACCGAGAAGCTCGACTGTCCGCCGTCCGACTTCATCAGGCCTTTCTCATTCAACGTCTGCAAAACGATTGCGGTCGAAGAAAGAGCAAGAACCAGTCCAATCGCCAATGCAATCGTCCAGACCTGTCCGAACGCCAGGGCCACTGCCATCACCGCGCCCGTGGTTAATACGACTTGGCCCCCGCCAAGCCCCAAAAGCTGACCCCGCATGGACCACAGGTTTTTGGGCTCAAGCTCAAGCCCCACGAGAAACAGCATCATGACCACGCCAAATTCGGCAAAATGCTGAATTGAGACAACATCTACGTTGAGCAACGCCAGAAGTGGAGAAATCACAATGCCGGCAATCAGATAGCCAAGCACCGACCCCAGCCCAAGTCGCGCGGCAATCGGGACGGAAATCACACCAGCCACAAGGAAGATGAAAGCAAGCAGTAGAAAGTCGGTCATGGAAAGTCTCCTTGTCGCCAGACAGCACAAACGCCCGGAAGCGCACCGTTTGCTAACGGGATCAGCACGTCAAGGGGCGGAGGGTTGCAGGCTGGTGAAACGGGGACATCGAGAATTATCTCGAACATTGTTCATAAAAGGAAGCACGTCATGCTTATTCGTACTTTGACCCTCGCCGCTGCCGCATCTGTCCACGGTTCGGCCGCCATTGCTTCGGGTGTTTCAACCGCCGTCGCCGTCCCAATCGTCATTGTAGGATCGGCTCTTTACGTCACCGGTTCGGCCCTTGAGTCCGTCGGCGATACGGTTGTCGGCGCAGGCGCTGACCTTGCGCAAGTCGGCAACGCGCCCCTCATCGTGGACACGAAGACTGCCCCCAACCGCGCACCATCGCTTGATTAAGGGATCGCCAGAATGAAACGTGTTATCGCCATTATTTTCGCTGGCATGGTCGCGCTTTTGCCAACCATTGCTCCGGCGGGCAGCAGTGAAGCAGCCCAAGCTATCCTACCCGCCAATCAGGTCGCGACTTTCTCGAACCGCGTCCAGAAAGACCTTACCGCCCGTGGCGCGCATGTCGCAATCGCGGCCCGTATGGGCCG
>NZ_JBVCWP010000145.1:0-9776 GCF_057460485.1 Boseongicola sp. | reverse complement strand
TTGAATATGCATCAGACCCGAGAGCCAGACGCCGCCAATGCCGTCCGCAAAGCTTGCGCGCACATCGATGCAGAATCCCGAAATCAGTTTGTGGTCAAAGCCGCCGAGATTGGTGCCAACGTCACACTGGCCGCGCGGTTGCCAAGCACCCATTCGGCCAAGGCCTCAAGCGTCCTGGCTTCAGTCCGCCCAACCAGTATCACAGCTTCGTCCTGACGTGCGCGGAACGCAGCCCGGTCCATCGCACGACGAATTTGCTCGTTGGTTTCATTCGCTCCATCAATGTCGCGGAAAATCAGCCCCGTCGGCACGCCTGCACGTTCGGCGCGCTGGTGGGCGGTGTTCAGTCCGCGTGGGAAGGTGATCAAGCCATGGCCCGAGGCCGCAACAACGTCGACAACCTGTGCCACTGCCGCACGATCTGACTGGAAGCTCTCGCCCGAATTGTCCATGACGGCGACCGCTTCGGGGATTGTTTCAAAGTTCACCCGAAGCGCCACTTCGACGTCCTGCGGCGTGGCCCCAACCGGCAACGACGGGATCATCACCACTTCGCGGCCCATCGCGCGATAGTCTGCTGCAATCTTTGCAGCACCGGGCGATCCGGCATTCACGGCAAAGGACACAGTGCCGGGCAAACCATCCACAACATCCGCCGACAAGGCGCTCTCGCCGCGATGCACAAGAACGACCGACATCAATGGCAGGTCGTCTGTTACCTCAAAGTCAGTGGCCCAACGAGTCAAAGCATCGCCGGTAACGATCATAGCGGGTGTTTCAGGCGCCGCCTCATCAACGTTTTCAGCGACATCGCCGGGCGCTGGACGCTCGGTCGGCAGTGCCGTCTCTTCGGCCTCGGGGGCTGATCCAATCCGCGGAAGACGGTCGGTTTCCACGTTCTGCGCCATATTGCCGATCTCGTCGACCGGCTTGAAAAACTCGCTCTCGCCCCCGTCCACGCGCACGATGGCGTTCGGCGCAAGGTCTGCTTCGGGCGCGTCAACGGCTTCGGGGGCTACGGGCGTTTCCGGCGGATCTGCAGTGTCGGTCTCAAAGATCCGAGGCGTCGGCGCTTCGATCGTGTCCGTGGCTTCGGGTGCAGGCGCCATAGGAGCAGTCTCTTCCACAGCACTGGGAGCCACCACCGCCACATCATCAGTTGCAGGCGCTTGCCCCTCAACCGGCGCATCGGTCGCGGTCTCAGGCGCTTGTGCCGGAACCTCCGGTGCGACAAGCGCGCGGCCCGCATCCGGCGCATCTGCGCTTGGGGCCGATGGTCCGGTTACGTTAATGTCAATTTCTTCCGCGACCTCGGGAGTGCCCGCAAGGCCGGCTGGGCCTTCAACGCTTGGCTGCGGAACCGCTAAAGATGAGGTGTCAAACGCAGGCGGTGTTTCAACCGCATCGTCCGGGGCGACGACGCCAGCGACGCCCTCAGCGCCTGGGCGTGTCTCAGCCTCGGGAACCACGGGGTTTGTTTCAGGTCGTGCCTGATCAAATTCAGTGCCGGCAGGCACCTCAACAGGTACTGCCTCCGGTCGCGGCAAGCTTAGCTCTTGGCGACCGAATACAAGACTGGAAACAGCTAGCATCGCAAAGCCCACGATACCGCCCCAAAATATGCCCGCGAGAAAGCCGCGTCCCAACGCCCTCTCCTTTACTCTGCTCAATTGCCCATGGGTGCCTTGACGAATGGCGACACCTCTGACCAAGTATACCGGCGCTTTCGGCGCCTGACACCCCATATCTGCACCCATAGGCGCGAAGACACGCAAAATGTTACTCCTGATCGACAATTACGACAGTTTCACCTTCAACCTCGTCCATTTTCTGGGCGAGCTTGGAGCGGAATGCCAGGTTCACCGCAATGATGCCCTCACCGTTCAAGAGGCGATGGCGCTGAAGCCCGAAGCCATTATCTTAAGCCCCGGCCCCTGTGACCCAGACAAAGCAGGCATTTGCCTGGCTCTCACGCAGGCCGCCGCCGAAACCAACACGCCGCTTCTAGGTGTTTGCCTTGGCCACCAAGCCATAGGGCAAGCTTTTGGCGGTAAAGTTGTTCGCGCCGGAGAAATCGTCCACGGCAAACTTGGCCAGATGCACCATGATGGCAAATCGCTGTTCAAAGGCCTGCCCTCACCGCTGGACGCCACTCGTTACCACTCGCTGATTGTCGACCGCGACACGCTTCCTGATGAGCTAGAAATCACGGCATGGCTCGACAATGGAATCATCATGGGGTTTCAACACAAAGCCAAACCAATCCACGGGCTGCAGTTCCACCCCGAATCGATCCGTTCTCAACATGGACATGCCATGCTGCAAAATTTCCTCGACATCGTTCCGGTGCACGCATGACATCCGACATCAAATCGCTGATCGCAACCGCCGTTGATCGCCCCCTGACCCGCGCCGAGGCTGAAACCGCCTTCCGCATTTTGTTCAACGGCGAAGCCACCCCCAGCCAGATCGGCGGCCTCCTTATGACATTGCGCACCCGCGGCGAAACGGTCGAAGAATACGCCGCCGCCGCCAGCGTGATGCGCGCAAAGTGCCGCAAAGTGGTTGCGCCGGAAGGGGCTATGGACATCGTTGGCACCGGCGGCGACGGCAAAGGCACCCTTAATATCTCGACCGCCACGGCCTTCGTGGTGGCCGGCGCTGGTGTCACAGTCGCCAAGCACGGCAACCGCAATCTAAGTTCGAAATCCGGAGCCGCCGACGCCCTGACCCAGATGGGTATCAACGTCATGGTCGGCCCCGAAATAGTCGAAAAAGCCATCAACAAAGTTGGCATCGGCTTCATGATGGCCCCGATGCACCACCCCGCAATTGCCCACGTCATGCCGACCCGCGCGGAACTTGGCACTCGCACGATTTTTAACATCCTCGGCCCTCTCACGAACCCCGCAGGCGTGAAGCGCCAACTGACGGGTGCGTTCTCCGAAGAAATGCTCCGCCCTATGGCCGAAACGCTTCACGCGCTCGGCTCCGAAGCCGCTTGGCTTGTCCACGGCTCGGACGGTACGGATGAGATTACCATTACCGGCCCGACAGCCATCGTCGCACTGAAAGATGGTGTGATCACCGAAATGACTGTGCACCCAGAAGACGCGCACCTGCCTGTCCACCCGTTTGAGGCCATCATCGGAGGCACGCCTGAAGAAAACGGCCGCGCGTTTCAAGCGCTTCTCGCCGGTGAAACTTCTGCCTACCGCGACGCCGTCTTGCTGAACGCCGCCGCCGCTCTCGTCATCGCAGGCGTTGCCCACGGCCTTCCGGAAGGTGTTGATATGGCATCAAAATCCATCGACAGTGGTGCTGCACGCGGCAAAATAGAAGGCCTTGCAAAAGTGACTCAAGGCAGCTTAGGTCCTTGAGGCTTCAGCCCCTCAGCCCTTAAAAGCTCAACTCATACCGAAGGTTAAGCCCGTCGCTTTCGTATTTTGACCCACGACCGTAACAATTGGCAGTCGCGGACAAAAAACCTTTGATGCCAGTCACATAACTTGATCCCAACTCAACCCGTCCGCGTCCACTTTCATACGCTGTCACCACCGATCGTGCCGCACCGGTGCCATCGATGCGGGAATAAATACAAGTGACCCCGCCTAAGACATCAACCGTGCCGAAGCCAATGTCGTCCGGAACGGTGAAATCTGCGCCCGCTGCGAGCTGAAAAACCGTCACCGTCTGCCCCTGGACCACCACACTGTTGCCATCCACGTAGCTTTCCAGACGGTCCGTTGCATAAGTCGCCAAAAATTTTGGCTCCAACAACACGTCCGCATAATTTGCCTGTCCGGCAAACCTTCACCCACGCCAAAATCCGCTCGGACTAGACCCGTCGGTGTAAGTGCCAAGCGGAGACGTCTCGTTCTCCGCTTGCCCGTAAAGGACGCAGCCCTTATAAAAAAAACAAGGGTAATCCCGGCGCTTTGGCGACGAAATAAGGGCCAAACATCCAGCCCACCCCGACGAACGCGCCGTATCATCGTCCCGTGAAATGAAATCTGCCTGAAACTGCCACCGGCCAGACGCGTCTCGCTGACCTTCCAGCGACGCCTCATTGCGCCAAGCGCATAAGCCGCCTCGCTGGTATCTGATGTCCCCCAGTTCGCAGTTAAGTCGACCCAGAAATGGCTATCTTCCTGCGACAAAGAAAGGCTGTGGCGGCCGTTTTACTTCGTCACGGCTGCATTCGCAAACCCACGCCGCGAGCCCGACAAAATCCGATAAGGTCAGGCTGGTTCGCAATCAAAAGGTTGGCGAGCTCATATTGTAGTTCGGCAACTTCTTCCGACGTTGCATCTGCGTCCGTATAAGTCGCCGCACTTGTGTCCGAGACATTGCCGGCTTCATCACGGGATACCGCAGCTATTGTCCCCGAAGGCTGGTCCGCGCTTGAGTTGGGGGAATGAGCGTCCGTCGATGGGTCCGCGGTCACAGCACTTCAGAGCTTGGCCGTTCCCGCCACACCGATCGCACCTTTGGGTTACGGTGTATGCGAGGCAATACAGGCGCATCGGGCGGCGTGATATCAGACGCCATCCCAGTGACCGCGATATCATAAAAGGCTTCGCCAGCATCATCGCTGGAAACGTCTAGATCGAAGGGAAAGGCCCCTGCTGCAGTAGGCTTGTACGTAGATTTAAACGTCGTGGACAACCAACCCAGGCTCAAGTGTTAAAGAGCCGGGCGCCGCAATGTCACATTCTGCACATTTCTCAAGTTTGTCGCTGTCGGGGTGCCGCTGAGCGTCAGAGCCACAGGGCCTGTATTGCAGATCATGTAAATATCTACCTTTGGAGTTCCCGCACGATCCATGCCCTGATTGTCAGCGCCACCATCGGTCAAAGGACCTGAGTCCGACGAGACAGTCTCAATCTCGCCAAGACTGTGAAAAAAACTGGGCTTCGGCAATCTAAAGGAACTCTCTGCCTGCCAGTTGAACCCGCACGTAGCGGCCGGTGCGATCGACATTCAAGGGCGTCGGGCGAAGCGTCTGCCCCGAAACATACAGCTCAAGCACCCCAGCCTACCCCTGCGACGCAGCAACCGTGCCACCGGTAAATGACGTATCCGAGACAAATACCTGGAAGTTCGAGCCGCGGGCCGCGCAGCAATCTTTTTGGTTGAACAAGCTTATCGTCAAGATGCTTTCAACCGACCTGCCCTAGTGGCTGCACTGGTGTTGCCATCAATGGCTCTGCTCGCCGATCCGCCAACCCGTCGCCGACTGCGTCGCGGTGCCGGCTGGAGCTAGCTTCACTCACGCTTGAGGATCTGTGCCAAGCAAAAATACGCATAACGCTGCACGGATTGCCGTCCGGAAGAGGTCGGTCAATTGAAGCGCCGATTAACTGGTTACTTATCTCTTGAAGGCGGTGATAAACCTTTATTTACGCTTTTCTGGGCCCCGACTGGGAGATTTCGAGACTGTCAGGCACCAATTGTGGTTTGAATTGGCATGATCGACGGCTTCTCTCCTTCGCACAAGACGCAACCTCCGCTTGCCTATGCGACCACGCCGCGACTACGTTGAGCTCATGGCACGTTCCCTCCAAATTCCCGACGCGTGGAGCCTTTTGCCATTCTTCACGAGCCATTGGCCCGCACTCAAAACCAAGCTTGCCGCCGAAACAAGCACCATCCTTCCCCCCGAAATCCAGCGCTTCGCCGCCTTTGAACACACTGCGCCACAGGACATCCGAGTTGTCATTTTGGGACAGGACCCCTACCCGACTCCCGGCCACGCCAACGGCCTTGCCTTCTCGGTTGCGCCCGATGTTCCGCTTCCAAGATCCCTCGCGAACATCTACCGCGAAATGGAAGACGATCTTGGTGCACGGCCCAAAACCGGCGACCTCTCCCACTTGGCCGCACAAGGCGTCCTCCTGCTGAATACGTGTCTCTCAGTTCCCGCCGGAAACCCAGGCGCCCACGCAAAACTTGGCTGGTCTCATCTCACCCGTGATGTGCTGGCCGAGGTTTCGCGTCATAATTGCGCATTCCTGCTGTGGGGCAACCATGCGCAGTCCTTCCGGGGCGACATTCGTTCTGGCAATCACCTTGTCCTTGAGACTGCCCATCCATCGCCTCTTTCCGCAAGGCGCGGTTTTTTCGGCGCCCGTCCGTTTTCGCGGGTCAACGCATGGTTTCAAACCCGCGGGGAAACGCCGATCAACTGGATTGCGGCGCCTTAACAAGAGCCTCTCTTTGCGAACGCCTGCACCGACGCAATACCAACGTTATAACGATATGCCTTTTCAGCCCCCTTTGGACACGCTATTTCAACATTATGAGCACCGCACTTGATCGCATTAAGGCCTACAAACTCGACGAGATTGCCGAGGCCAAAGCCGCCCGTCCGCTTGCCGATGTCATGGCAATGGCGCACGACGCCTCGCCGCCACGTGGCTTCGCTACTGCACTCACTAGGGCCTCGCGAACCGGCTATGCGCTGATCGCCGAGATCAAAAAGGCCAGCCCTTCCAAAGGTTTAATCCGCGCAGACTTCGACCCGCCTGCGCTTGCGAAAGCCTATGAGGCCGGTGGAGCCACCTGCCTGTCGGTTCTCACTGACACCCCTAGCTTCCAAGGTGCGCCCGACTACCTCGTCGCCGCCCGCAAGGCTGTGTCATTGCCATGTCTGCGCAAAGACTTTCTCTATGACACCTACCAGGTCGCGGAAGCCCGCGCATGGGGCGCCGACTGCATCCTGATCATTATGGCCAGCGTCACAGACGAACAAGCTTTGGAACTTGAAGATTGCGCGGTAAACGATTGGAATATGGATGTTTTGGTTGAGATTCATGACGAAGAGGAACTTCATCGCGCCACAAAACTACGCTCGCCGCTGCTTGGAATTAACAACCGCAATTTGAAGACCTTCGAGACGGATCTCGGCACCACCGAGCGCCTCGCAAAAGACGTTCCCATGGGCCGCACAATTGTTGCGGAAAGCGGTTTATTCACGCCGGAAGACCTTGCTCGTATGGCTCATATCGGTGCGCGAACGTTCCTCATCGGCGAAGGCCTGATGCGTCAGGACGACGTCGCAGCCGCCACCCGCGCAATCCTCGCAAACCCGGTTCCAATCGATGGGGCCGTCTGATGTCGGGTCTCACACATTTCGATCAACAGGGTCAGGTGCACATGGTCGATGTCTCCGACAAAGATCACACGGACCGGATTGCAGTGGCCGAAGGATACGTTCGGATGTCCCAGCAAGTCCTTGAAATCATTACCGAGGGGCGCGCTAAAAAGGGCGACGTGCTTGCCGTTGCAAGACTGGCAGGTATTATGGGCGCGAAGAAAACGTCCGAGCTTATTCCACTATGCCATCCCCTGCCGATCACGAAAGTTGCGCTTGAATTGACTGTTGACCCCACACGACCTGGCGTGCGCGTCGAGGCAACTGTCAAAACCTCCGGGCAAACTGGCGTCGAGATGGAAGCCCTGACTGCGGTGTCCACGGCTTGTCTGACGATCTACGACATGGTGAAGTCAGTCGAGAAATCCATGATCATCGAAGACATACGGCTTGTGCTGAAAGATGGCGGAAAAACAGGGCTTTACGAGGCTGATACGTGATTTCAGTCGACGAAGCTTTGGGCCATGTGTTCGCCCTTGCGCAGCCACTTGGCACGGAAACTGTGCCACTTCGCCAAGCCGCCGGTCGTGTTTTGGCCAAGCCCGTCGTCGCGTCACGCGCTCACCCCCCCTTCGCCACATCCACCATGGACGGCTATGCTATTGCCACCGAAAGCGTTCGCATCCACGATACTTTCCAAGTGATCGGCGAAGCGGCCGCCGGACATCGATTTGACGGTGACGTGGCTGCAGGTCAGGCGGTACGCATTTTTACCGGAGCGCCTATCCCCCCCGGCACCATGCGGGTTGTTATTCAGGAAGACACTCGCCACATTGGAAGCCGGATATCCATTTCTAGTGATCCAAATTCATCGCTTTATATCAGACCTGACGGAGCCGACTTTAAAGTTGGAAGTATGATTGCGGCGCCGCGACTGTTATCGCCTTCTGATGTGGCGTTGATAGCTTCAATGAACCAGGTCGAAATTCTTGTTTCTCGAAAACCCGTTGTGGCCCTAATCGCGACCGGCGACGAGCTAGTGATGCCTGGTGAAGCGCCCGGTGCGGACCAGATCATCGCGTCGAACGCGCTTGGCTTGGCCGCGATGGTTGAAGCTGCAGGCGGTATAGCACGGGTTCTGCCCATCGCGCGTGATAAAGTCGGATCGCTTCAAGGAGTTTTCGACTTAGCGAAAGGCGCCGACCTAGTTGTGACCATCGGCGGGGCATCTGTCGGAGACCACGATCTTGTTGGTCAAGTCGCCGAAATGCGCGGGATGGAACGTGCTTTCTACAAAGTTGCCATGCGCCCCGGAAAGCCTTTGATGGCGGGACAGCTTGAAGGTTCTGCGATCCTGGGATTGCCCGGAAACCCTGTATCATCAATTATTTGTGGTCGTATCTTTATGTTGCCAATGATGGCGGCCATGCAAGGGCTTCCCGCGAAAGCGCCCGAGCGGATGACTGCTATATTGGGCGCTGCGATCTGCAGAAATGGTCCGCGAGAACACTATATGCGCGCCCGACGGAGCGGTGATCGGGTAGTGGTGGCAGACTGTCAGGATAGTGGGCTGCTAAGTGTGCTTGCGGACGCGAATGCTTTGGTGGTCCGGCCTCCGAATGATCCTGCCAAAACCGCAGGTGACGTGGTTGATGTTCTCGATTTGTGATCGTTGACACAAAACAAGAACGCGTATAGAACATTAATCGAACACGAGACCGCATGGAAATGGTGAGCAGAGGAGGTTCGCATTAATGTTGACCCGTAAACAACTTGATTTGCTAGAATTTATTCATAAGCGCGTTCAGCGCGATGGCGTTCCGCCTTCGTTCGACGAAATGAAGGAAGCTCTCAGCCTTAGGTCGAAATCCGGGATCCACCGCCTGATCACGGCTTTGGAAGAGCGTGGGTTCATTCGTCGACTTGCGCACCGCGCACGGGCCATTGAGATTGTGAAGCTTCCGGATGCTCTTGATACAAACAAAAGGTTTGTGCCGAAGGTCATTGAAGGCGATCGCCCCGACGCAGCATTGCCGCCGAATGCCATGCCGATCGATGCGCAAGCCATGGAATTGCCGGTGATGGGCCGGATTGCGGCTGGCGTGCCGATTGCCGCGATCAGCGAGGTGAGCCACCGGGTGGCAGTTCCTGGGCAAATGCTTTCGGGCAAAGGTCATCATTATGCGCTTGAGGTCAAAGGCGACTCGATGACCGACGTTGGTATTAACGATGGTGACATTATTGTCATTCGCGAGACCAACACCGCCGATAACGGCGACATCGTTGTCGCTTTGGTGGAGGATCAAGAAGCTACGCTGAAGCGTTTTCGCCAACAGGGCAACACCATTGCCCTTGAAGCCGCGAATCCTGCCTACGAAACGCGACTGTATCGCGACGATCAGGTCAAAGTTCAGGGTCGCCTGGTCGGATTGATCCGCAGTTATTGAAACCAAAGCCGCGCGCCCTGTTTTTGACGCGCGGTTTTCAGACGCCGGTCAGGACCGTGTCGGTAAAACGCCAATGACCCTGTTTTGCGTTAGGATTCTACGTTGAGTATCGTGCATCCGTCGGGAGCCTCTGATTTTATATTCACGACGAAAAATCCGCGTTTTGACAGTCGGCACCGGAATATACCCGTGCTTTTTTGCCGGTCACGTGGAAAATCGTTTTCGAATTAGGC
>NZ_JBVCWP010000144.1:0-9823 GCF_057460485.1 Boseongicola sp. | reverse complement strand
GCTGGGTGCCGCAAGCACTTTCGCCAGATGGGTCCCAAAATCCATGTCGCCCCACCACCCATAGAACCGTTCCGAGGCGCCCTCTGGGGCCGCGTAAACGACGCTGACCGGCTGCACCCAAAGGATGTCGCGCAACTCCTCTGAAAAGAATGCGGCAAACAGCGTCGGCTTGAACGGCAAGACCCGCAAACCGTCCGTCGATGTGCCTTCGGGGAAGAACAACAGCTTGTGTCCCGCGGTCAGGCGATCCTCGAATACCTGTTTTTGCTCTGCCGCGTCCCGGACGGCACGGCGGATAAACACCGTGCCCGTGGCGCGCGCGAGCCAGCCAATCACTGGCCATCCTGCAACCTCGGACTTGGCGACGAAATAGACGCGCTTGCCCGCATTCAGAGCAAAAATGTCCATCCACGAAGAATGGTTGGACACCACGGCACCGGGGTGGGTCATCCGCTCACCGTGGCTGCTATACCCCATACCGAATACTCGAAACGCCGTGCGGCAGACACCTTGAGTGATGTGCGGCGTCCATGGGCGCGCCATCCCAAATACCGGACGCTCGACCAAGCGGACCGTCAGCAAGATCAGCAATCCGCCAAGCGTCAGCACCCCAAACAACAGCCCGCGCAGGATCAGCCTTACCCAGCCGTAAACGCCGGGCCGCAAAGGCGGCAGCCTGTCGTCCGCGCCAACCCAGGTCGGATCGCGGCTCATCCCCGCGACACCTGATAGCGCGCTGCCGCTCGCAGGTTCATGCGCGCCGTATCAAGAAGCAAACAGACATCGATCGTGTTGAAGGGCCTATCCACAAAAGCCCCCTCGCCGATCACCCCGCCAAGCCGCAGATAGGCTTTTATCAACGCCGGCACATTGCGCATTGCCGCCACGCGATCGATCTCGTCGTCTGGGATCAAATCCATCGTTTGAAAATGCTCGGTGCGCGCACGCACGCGAACATCCGCCGGTGCGAGGTGCTGATGGTGCAAAAGCGACAGCGCCTCGGCATGGGCCTCAATATCGGTGCCGTGAAAACTTGCGACGCCAAACAGGATATCAATCTCTTCGTCCGCCACGATCCCCGCCAGAGCGTTCCAGATATGGTACATCGCCATGCCACCGCGATAGTCCGCGTGCAGGCAGGACCGCCCCAGTTCCAAAAGCTTGCGCCCTGACGCCTTCAGCGTCGACAAATCGTACTCGTCTTCCGAATAATACTGCCCAATAGCAGCAGCCCCCGTATCGTCCAAAAGACGGTAGACTCCCACAACATGATCCAATGCCTCGCGATCGCGGCGCTTATCGACAAGAATCAGATGACGGAAATGCGGGTCGAAACGATCCCGCTCAAACCGGTCCTGGTGATCGACCAAAGCGCCATCGCCGCCAAGCTCTTCGACAAAAACTGCATAGCGCAGCCGTTCTGCCGCGCGCAAGTCGCGGTCGCTCAGGGCAAGTCGGGTGGTGAAATGAGCGTCTCCGCGGTCCATCCTGGGCCTTCGTCAGACAGGTTGCGGCCTTCTAAGGCCCTGCGCCGCGCAATGCAACGCCCGCCACTTTTGCGATCCTGCAAAAAGCAAGATACAATCTTAGGGTGTAGTTCGTTTCAGGGATCGCTTTCGAACAGAGGGACAAGTCCGATTCTCGTGCCATCAATCACCACTTTGCCCTCATCAGGAAAGTTCACTGTAACGCGCCCGCCGATGTTTGACTGTACCTGTCCAACACCCCAGTCAGGCATATCAGGGTGCGTCACAAGCATGCCTGGCTCAAGCAGGGCCGTCATATCTGACATCTTGATTTCCTTTCAATTACCAACCGAGGAACACGATGACCGCCCCCTGTTTGAAATGCCCTTATAAGCTGGCGTATCTGACACGATCTTATCAGCCCCCTGGGCGCAATTGGCAACGGGATCGAGCTTTTGACAATGTCCGGGCAAGGCATCAGCCCCTAGATCGCCCTCATCGCACAATCCGTCGAGAACGCGAACGCCCGAATATGGTTCCTCCGTGTGGCGTTCGGCACGGCACACCCGGAAATCAGTCAGAACGAAGCTCAAAACAGATTCACAAACACCCGCACCAAAGTGGACTGGCGGGTCGAAGGGGCTTTGCAGGGCGCGGACAGCAAGCTTGTATTTCTCGTGGTGCAATGCCTTGAAAACACCTTGCCTTGGGGCGGCCACATGACCCTCTCCCGGTTCGAAGGAAACTGGAAGCGCGTGGCGAGAGGATCAACGCCAACCCTGACCTTGTGCAGTTCCACAACAAACCCTGCAATCGCTGATAGCGTCGCCACCTCTGATGTGCATTTCGCACATTTGCTAAGTGCAGCCAAATCCGCTCGACGTTCGGTCGCGACTTTTTTAACGACAGGAAGGTGTCAGTTACGTTCTGATCGTTCCGTCGCCGGTCACAAGGTACTTGAAGCTGGTCAATTGCTCGGCCCCCACGGGACCACGCGCGTGCATCTTACCCGTCGCGATGCCTATCTCCGCCCCCATGCCGAACTCTCCGCCATCGGCGAATTGCGTCGAGGCATTACGCATCAGGATCGCACTATCCAGCCTTTGGAAAAACCGGTCCGCTGCGGCGTCGTCTTCCGTCACAATGCAATCGGTGTGGTTCGAGCCATAGGTCCGGATATGAGTAATCGCCGCGTCAACGTCTTCAACTACTTTGGCCGCGATGATCATGTCCAGAAACTCACGGCCCCAATCATCCTCAGTCGCCGGGACAACGCCGTCGATCAACGCCACTTCGCTGTCGCCGCGCACCTCGACGCCCGCGTCGATCAAGGCGCGGACCACGCCCCGCCCGATGGTGTCGACCACATCGCGGTGGATCAACAAGCACTCGGCCGCGCCACAAATCCCTGTGCGCCGGGTTTTTGCGTTTAATACGACCTTCAACGCCTTCTCCGGGTCGGCACTTGCATCGATGTAGATGTGAACAATGCCCTCAAGGTGGGCAAATACCGGCACGCGGGCCTCGCGCTGCACCAAACCAACAAGGCCTTTGCCGCCGCGGGGCACGATGACGTCGATCGTGTCCGTCATGATCAGCATCTCGCTGACCGCTGCACGATCACGCGTCGGCACGCGCTGAATTGCATGGATCGGCAAGCGCGCGGCCTTCAGCCCGTCAACAAGACAGCCATGGATTACACCGGTCGAGTGAAAACTCTCGGAACCGCCACGCAAAATGACCGCATTCCCGGCCTTCAGACACAAGGCCCCTGCATCCGCAGTTACATTCGGGCGGCTCTCATAGATCACGCCGATCACACCCAAAGGCGTGCGAACGCGCTTGATATGCAGACCGCTAGGCCGGTCCCATTCCTCGACTGTCTTGCCAACCGGATCATCCTGTGCGGCGACCGCACGAAGTCCGTCGCACATGTCCTGAATACGCGCCTCGTCCAGCATCAGACGGTCCAGCATCGCATCGCTCAGGCCCTTTTCGCGCCCGAACGCCATGTCTTTGACATTGGCAGAGATAATCTCGCCGCGTCGCGCCCAAACGGCGGCGGCGGCGGCGTTCAAAGCCTGCGTTTTGTCAGTGCTTGACGCAAAGGCCAATTCCGCCGCTGCGGCTTTCGCCTTTTGGCCAATGTCCGCCATGATGGTTTGAATGTCTGACACGTCTTTCATGTCCCTAGCCCTTTAAGATCAGCTCAAGTTTAAACGCCTCGCGGCTAAATCGCCATATCGTCGCGGTGCACAAGCGCCGCACGCCCCGGATATCCAAGGATCGCTTCAATCTTATCGGACCGCTGCCCCTTGATGGCGCGCGCCTCGTCCGCCGTATAGCGCGTTAATCCATGCCCAAGCTGCGCGCCGTCCGGCCCGACGATATCAACCGGGTCTCCCCGGCCGAATGTGCCGCGCACGGATGTCACCCCTGCGGGAAGTAAAGACTTGCCCCGCTCCAAGGCTCCAACCGCTCCGGCATCCAGGATCAACTCGCCCTTCGACTTCATCGCCGCGATCCAGCGCTTACGGGCCACTTGCGGATCGGTCTCTGGCGTAAACCATGTGCAAGGCTCGCCGTTTTCAATGCGCTTCAAAGGGTTATCTGGCGCACCTAAAGCGATCGCCATGGCCGCACCTCCGGCCGTTGCGGTTCTCGCCGCCATAATCTTGGTCTTCATCCCGCCCTTCGAAAGCCCTGTCCCGGCGTCCCCGGCCATGGCCTCGATCTCGGGCGTTATCACATCAATCACATCGTAACGTTTAGCACTTGCTTCCTCTTTTGGGTTCGCCGAGTAAAACCCGTCGACATCCGACAAAAGCACCAGCACATCTGCCCCGATTGTCACGGCAATCTGCGCGGCCAGTCGATCGTTGTCACCATAGCGGATTTCATCCGTTGCGACCGTGTCGTTCTCGTTCACAATCGGTACCACCCCCAGCGACAAAAGCTGCTCAAGCGTGGCGCGACTGTTAAGATACCGCCGCCGGTTCGCGCTGTCTTCCAGCGTTACAAGCACCTGTGCCGTTGTGATGGTATGTGGCTCAAGCGCTTCCTCATAGGCCCGCGCAAGACGGATTTGACCAACCGCTGCGGCCGCCTGGCTTTGCTCCAATGGCAAAACGCCTGCTTCAAGCGCCAGGGCTGCGCGTCCCAAAGCAATCGAGCCGGATGAGACCAACACAACATCAACCCCGCGTCCACGCATATCTGCCACGTCTTCGGCAAGCGTTTTCAACCACTTGGCTCGCAGTTTTCCGTCCTCGACCAACAGGGCCGAGCCGATCTTAACAACGATGCGACGCGCAGTCGTCAGGGACGCCATGGTCTGGGCTCCTCGACTTCCTCCTTGCGGCGCAGTTTATCTGCATCAATCTGGCCGCGCACCGCGCGCAGGACATCAATCAGCCCCTCGCGGCTGACGCCACTCATCATCATCACTGGCCCCGCAACCTCTTCCAAAGCTGTCTGGCGTTCTTCGCGTTCCTCATCATCAAGCGCGTCGATCTTGTTCAACGCAGTGATGCGCGGCTTCTCGGCAAGCTCGCCGCCGTAGGCCTCCAACTCGTGGATTATCGTACGATAATCTTCGGCAACCGTCTCGGACGTGCCGTCAATAAGATGCAGCAGGACCGAGCATCTCTCGACATGGCTAAGGAACCTATCGCCAATGCCCCGCCCTTCATGTGCACCTTCGATCAGACCAGGAATATCGGCCATCACGAATTCAACCTCATCCACGCCGACCACTCCAAGGTTCGGGTGTAGCGTGGTGAAAGGGTAATCTGCAATTTTAGGACGCGCATTTGACGTGGCCGCCAGAAATGTCGACTTACCGGCATTCGGCAGACCAAAAAGCCCGGCATCCGCGATCAGCTTCAACCGCAGCCATAGCTCGCGCTCGATTTGCGGCTGACCCGGATTTGAGCGCCGTGGCGCCTGGTTGGTCGAGGATTTGAAGTGCAGGTTACCGAACCCGCCGTTGCCACCTTTTGCCAACAACACCCGGTCGCCAACGTTCGTTAGGTCAGCAATGACGGTTTCTTCATCTTCGTCGAGAACTTCCGTCCCAACAGGGACGCGCAGTATGATGTCATCACCATCTTTACCGGTCCGCTGCTGGCCCATGCCGGGCTGGCCGTTCTTGGCGAAGAAATGCTGCTGATAGCGGAAATCGATCAGCGTGTTCAGCCCATCGACCGCCTCGGCCCATACATCGCCGCCCCGTCCGCCGTCGCCGCCGTCGGGCCCGCCGTATTCGATATATTTCTCGCGTCGAAAGCTCACGCACCCCGAGCCACCGCCGCCAGAGCGGATCGTAACGCGTGCAAGATCGAGGAATTTCATGTTGCTACCCTAAATGTGTCTCGCGTCACGGCGTATGTGATGACGCGCGAAGGCTCAAGCCTTCCCTTTGATGTGCCCATGTCATCGCCTGTGACACGAAAACCGTGTTTTTCCAACAAACGGCCCGAAGCGGGGCTGTCTTCGAAGTGGTCGGCGATCGCGTTTGTAACCGGAAAACGGTCGAAAATCTCGGGCAGGAACGCCGACAGCGCTTCCGTTGCAAGGCCCTGCCCCCAATGATCCGGCCCGAGGAAATACATCACGGACAACGGGGTACCACCGCAGCCAATGGCTCCGATCAACGCGCCCTCGCGCTCTATCCCAAGCATAAAGCCGGGCAAGCCGCCCCAACGACGTCCTTCAATCCATTCGCGCGCCTCCGCTTCTGCCCATCCCGTGACAAGCGACGCCGTACCGCGCGTCACTTCAGGGACGGCCAGAGACACCAAAGCCGGCGCATCCGCAGAGATTATCGGGCGAAGCGTAAGGCGCGGCGTAAACACTGTGAAACCAAGCCGTGCCTCCCACTGCTCGCGGCTCATAGCCATCTCGGTCGCCATCACGTCCTGGCTTAATGCGCGGGCTTTGCGTTGCGCTTCGCCAGTGGGGCGAAATCCAAGCGCGCGCAGAACTGCTCCCGAGCGTTCATTGCCTTGAAAATAGGCCGACGTTACGGATCGACGGCCGGTGTCTGTAAACCATTGTGCAATCACCACGCGCGCCGCCTCAAACCCATAGCCTTTGCGCCAAGCAGGCCGCGCCAGCCAATAACCCAACCCGTCTTCAATACCGATACAGCCCTGAAGGCCATCCTCATCACAAATCGCCCAAACCAATGCCCTGTTTTCAATGGTTCTTTCCAAAAACCAGGCAGCATCTCCATGCGTATAGGGGTAAGGTACGACCGATAGCCAACGGCTGACTTCGTAGTTGCCAACGCCCCGCACAAGGGCATCGGCATCGGTCATCTCAAGAGGGCGAAGCGTCAGGCGCGGCGTCCTCAGAACGGGAGGCGCCTGACGTGACATGGGTTAGTCGTCCAGACGCTTTAGGTAGGTCCACGTCGGGACCGTCGATCCGCGCGCAACCGAAAAGGTCTCGGCGTCGCCAAGGTACTGGAAGCCTGCGTTCGTCAGCACACGCGCCGACGCGGGGTTGTCCTGAAAGACGCTTGCGAACATCGTTTTGTCCGCATGAGGATTGGTGTCGATAAGGCCGCGCACTGCTTCGGACGCAAAGCCCGCGTTCCAAAACGCTGGGACAACCCAGAAGCCAACTTCCGACTGATTGCGATCCATACGCTCCAAAGCGACTAGACCCAAAAATTCGCCCAAGCCAGTGGCCGAACCATCCATGACCCACATGTCTTCCGCGCGGCTTTCGTCAAGCGAGCGCGAAATCAGCGTATCAACCGCACCGGGCGGCAAAGGATGCGGGATTGTGCGCGTCATGCGCGCGACCCGTTCGTCAGATCCGAATAATTCAAGGTTCCCGGCATCCGACCGACGAATGGCCCGCAACGTCATGCGGTCCGTTTCAACAACCGGCTGGTTGATTATTGCTTCAATTTTCACGCGGCTTCTCCCTCGCCTCGTTGATCGCACCAGCCGCCCCTCAACAACGGTACTTCTTCTAAAATGAGCTAGCAGGCCCTTGCCTCCAAGCCAGCCTTTAAATGAATAAGGGGGACCGGCGATTGCCGAACCCCCTTTAATACATCGCAACTAGGATCGGCTTATTCAGCGGCCTCCGCCTGCGGAAGCACCGAAATAAATGTTCGGCCCTTGAGACCCTTGTGGAAGGTCACGTGGCCTTGGGACGTTGCAAAGATCGTGTGATCACGACCAAGGCCAACACCCTCTCCCGGCCACCACTTGGTGCCGCGCTGACGCACGATGATGTTGCCCGGAATGACGGCTTCGCCACCGAACTTTTTTACGCCAAGGCGACGACCGGCTGAGTCGCGGCCGTTACGGCTGGAACCACCTGCTTTTTTGTGTGCCATTGGTTGTTACTCCTTATTCGGCGGCGAGGGCTTTGGCCTGATCGACCCAGCCTTCGCGTTCAATACGACCTTTGAACGACAGCTTCTCGTCGAACTCGGTAATGTCAGCAGCGCCCCACGCAGCAATCTGCGCGAATGACGTCACGCCAGCAGCGTTCAGCTTCTTCTCAAGCGCCGGGCCTACACCCGACAACTTTTTCAAGTCATCTGTACCAGCGTCAGCAGCTTTCGCCTTCGGCGCGGCAGCTTTGGTTTCTGGCGCGGCATCTTTCTTTGGTGCAGCCTTCTTGGCAGGCTTTGCAGCCTCGACAGCAGCAACCGAAACAGACCCGGAATTCAAAGCGGCTTTTATGCCGGACTTTTCGGCACCCTTTTCAAGGATGTCCGTCACGCGCAAAAGCGTCAGTTGCTGACGGTGGCCCTTCGTACGCTTCGAGCCGTGCTTACGCCGACGCTTTACGAAGTGGATGATTTTCTCACCCTTGATCTGGTCTATGACTTCGGCCTGAACGCCGGCACCGTCAACAAGCGGTGTGCCCACAGTAGACCCTACCATCAGAATCTCGTTGAATTGGATTTTTTCGCCGGCGTCCGCTGCGAGTTTTTCCACGCGGAGCACATCGCCCGCCTGAACCCGATATTGCTTACCACCGGTCTTCATGACCGCAAACATCTGATCTTCCTTCATTTTCCGCGTCCTTCGGCCCCCGGAGCTTTTCCGGATGTTGCGGTACGATACCGCCTCGAACAGCGCGCCATTTGGCGACATTAAAATAGTAAATGGCGGACATTAGCCCGCCAGAGTGCGGCTTATGCGTCGCAGCGCCCTGTAAGTCAAGGGGATCCGGCCCGCGAAATCACGTCAAACCGCTCAGATATCGTCGCCCTGCACGAACCGCGATGCCGCACTTCCAAGCGAATACGAGAGGCGGTTGAACACCACATCAAACCCCGCAAAAAGTGCGCGGTTTAGATCGCGCCCAGCCTTCGTGAGCGACAGCGCCTCATACGCCGCCAACTCGTCTGCGGACAGCGGCTCGTAGGCCATTGCAAGGTAGGGCATCATCCAGTCCACAGTATCCGTTCGAATTTCCGGCTCCTGCTCCCAGACATCGCGCAGGATCACGTCTTCGGTCAGATCGAAACTGCCGCCATCGGCCAGTCCACGGTAAAATGCGAGCGACGCGTTCAGCGCGCCCGCCACATTCATTTCGATCAAATCGTTCGCGTCCACAAAGCCTTCCAGAGCCTTTTGTCGTTCTGGGTTGCGCTTGGCCAGATCTGCGTAGGCCTCCTTGGCGGCCTCTTCGACGTCATCGTCGAGCAGCGCCTCGCGTGCAGACAACTCCAGCGCAATAATCTCGCGCCCCAAGTCCGAGGCGAAAAACGCTAAAAGCGGTGTCACATCGCTTTCGGACAATTCTTGGTCAAACGCGGTACGAAAACCGTCCTCCATCCGTTCCGTATCATAAATCGACGAGGCAATGGGCCGCCAACCGTTGGCGCGTTCGGGGAACATAGATTGGCGAAGCTCATCAGATTGCTCAAGGCCCTCGGTGCGCATAGTGGCGATCAACTCAGGCGTACCAATGGCCTCGAAAAGCGTATCAAGTTCGGCCTGCGTGGCGGATGACGCAGGTGTGACGGTCAAAGCGACGGTTGCGGCAAGGACCGTGAGGGGCGCAAATCGGGACATGGGAGCTCACTATTGTTCAATAACAAAATAGGCCGTGGGTCGCATCAATCCAAGGGCTTGCACTGCATTTGCACGAATTGGGTTGCGGGCACGCGATCGTTCCACTAAATCGCGGCCCAGACTCTTCGCGGAGAGGTGCCGGAGTGGTCGAACGGGGCGGTCTCGAAAACCGTTGAGGGTGAAAGCCTTCCCAGGGTTCGAATCCCTGTCTCTCCGCCAATATCTGCAAATAAGTAATTGTTTTTATGATATAAAAATAGATACTTATTTTTACCTTCCCACATAAGTACGCGCATTCAATTT